>CAIQHW010000344.1 GCA_903871715.1 uncultured bacterium | reverse complement strand
TGGTTGATTTGGTGTAATTCAAAGTTAAACATTAATTGCTCTAAATAAAATTTTTCTTTTCAAAATATTTTTGAGAGGAAAATTTTCAAAATTCTATCTTTATAAAATGATGCAAATTTCCATTCGCCGAGCCACAAAAAATGATACCGAGTTAATTTCAAATTTGGGCAAAGCCACATTCTATAATACTTTCAACGGCACTTGTACAAAAGCTGATATGCAAATGGTGTTGGATTTGTTTTTTAACGAGGCGCAAATTTTAAAAGAATTGAGTGATGAAAAGGATTTTTGTTTCATTGCACTTTTCAAGCAAAAACCAATTGGATATTATAGGATGAAAGCCAACAAAAAATTTCCTTTCGATGAGTTGAAAAAATTTAAAGCCATTGAATTGAAACGATTTTATTTTTTGAAAGAAGCTCAAGGTACAGGCGCATCCAAGGTTTTAATGCAACATGCTATTGATTTGGCAAAAGATTTAGGTTATAACAAAATGTATTTGAGTGTTTGGGAATACAACATTCGAGCGCAAGAATTTTATAAAAAAATGGGTTTTAGTAATTCGGGAAATAAAAATGATTTTCCATTGGGTTCAACACCACAAACAGATTTTTGGTTTTGGAAAGATTTATAAAAAAAGGCTGCAACTATTATGATTGCAGCCTTTTTTACTTTTTTAGAAAAATATTAATTTACTTCTTATGGTAAATTTTCTTTTCCATTTTCATTGGGTTGAACAGCAGGTTCTTCATGTTCAACTACATTTACAATTGGCTTATTATCAAATGGTCGTTTGCCAATTAATCGCTCCAAATCGGCTTGGAATAAAACTTCTTTGCTCAATAATTCTTGCGCAATGATTTCCAATTTATCGCGTTTTTCGACCAACAATCTTCTTGTTTTTTGAAAAGCATCGCTAATCATTTTGCGCACTTCTTCATCAATCAATTGCCCAGTGTGCTCTGAATAAGGCTTCTGAAAACCGTATTCGTTATTAGGGTCGTAAAATGAAATGTGCCCCACTTTATTATTCATCCCATAATTGGTAACCATGCTGTAAGCCAATTTGGTGATATGTTGTAAATCACTTTGTGCGCCAGTGCTGATACGCCCAAACACAATATCTTCGGCAGCTCTGCCACCCAAACTCATGCACATGGTATCGGTTAATTGTTCAATGGTGTATAAATATTGCTCCTTTGGCAAATATTGCGCATAGCCTAATGCAGCTACGCCTCGTGGCACAATCGTAACTTTAACCAACGGGTCAGCATGTTCCAGAAACCAGCCACACACGGCATGTCCAGCCTCGTGATACGCCACAATTTCTTTTTCTTCGGGCGAAATAATTTTATTTTTCTTTTCCAATCCGCCAATGGTTCTATCCACAGCGTCTTGAAAATCTTTCATTTCAATTTTCTCTTTATTTTTTCGAGCAGCTATCAAAGCCGCCTCATTGCAAACGTTGGCAATTTCGGCACCAGCAAAACCCGGTGTTTGTTGTGCCAATTTTTTGGCATCAATATCTTCGGCTAATTGTTTTCCTTTTAAATGAACTTTGAAAATAGCTTCTCGTCCTTTCACATCTGGTCTATCTACACTAATTTGTCTATCAAACCTGCCAGGGCGCATCAATGCTGAATCCAGCACATCAGGTCGATTGGTAGCAGCTAATAAAATTACAGCCACATCAGTTCCAAAACCATCCATTTCTACCAATAATTGATTCAACGTATTTTCACGTTCATCATTATTTTGAACCATGCCTTTGCCACGGGCTCTGCCAATGGCATCAATTTCATCAATGAAAATAATACACGGCGATTTTTCTTTAGCTTGATTAAACAAGTCGCGAACCCTTGATGCGCCTACACCTACAAACATTTCTACAAAATCTGAACCGCTGATACTGAAAAATGGAACTTGTGCTTCGCCAGCCACAGCCTTTGCCAGCAAAGTTTTGCCCGTGCCCGGAGGACCAATCAACAAAGCACCTTTCGGAATTTTGCCGCCCAGCTTGGTATATTTTTTCGGATTTTTTAAGAAGTCAACAATCTCTTTTATTTCTTCTTTTGCTTCATCCAATCCAGCTACATCATCAAATGTGATGTTCACTTTATCATCTTTATCAAACAATTTTGCTTTACTTCTGCCAATGTTAAAAATGCTTGCAGGTCCTCCACCACCGCCCATTCTGCCGCCTGTGCTTCTAAAAAACATCATAAACATGAGTACCAATAAAAAAATCATTGGCAACCAATTTAACAAGCCTTCGCCCCAACTTGTTCTGTCGCTATAATCGGGATGAATTTTCTCGGCTTCGTTCCAATCTTTCATGCCTGTTTCCAATTCTTTCGCAAATACTTCGGGTGTGCCAATGTTGAAATGCAAATGTGGACCAGCGTTTTCAGTGCCAAATTGGGTATGCAACACTTCTTTATACAAATCTTTTTTCAACGCTTCTTTTTTGATGTAGATTTCAGCTTCTTGTTTATTTACAATCACAATCCGCTCTACATCATGCGTTGGCAGCACTTGCGTTAAAAAATAATCCATCCCAATTTCTTTCGAAGCTGTTTTTGAGCTGGCAAAATATTGCAACGCAATTAAACCGCCAATCAGCAAAGCATAAATCCAATAAATGTTAAACTTAAACCCTTTTGGCTTTTTTTTCAAAGGGTCATTATCCTCCACAGGCGCACTATTATTAGGCACTTTGGGCTTTTCGGGTGCTGGTATTGCTGCTTTTTTTTCTGGATTATTATTCTCCATCTTTCCCTCGTTTTCCATTTTTATTTTTCTTTTTAAAAAATTATTTTTCTCAAAAATTAATTTTGCCACAAAGGCACGAATACACAAAGTTGTTCTCAAAAAAAACTTCGATCCTTTGAGTCTTCGTGACTATTTTATTAACTAAAAATTTTCTTTTCTGCATCGCTCCACAAATCTTCCAGCCTATAAAAATCGCGGGTTTGCGGCTTAAACACATGCAACACCACATTCACAAAATCCATGATAACCCACTCCATATTTTCAAAACCTTCGCTGTGCCAAACTTTCTCTTTTACTTTTTTCAACACGTCTACTTCTACATTATCGGCAATCGATTTCACATGCACATTTACATCGCCAGTGCACACAATAAAATAATCTGCCACCGAATCCTTAATGTTGCGTAAATCCAAGCAGACAATATCTTTTGCTTTTGAATCTTGAGCCGATTGAACAATTACATCATGCAAAAGTTCAACAGTTTTTGCCGAAGTAGCTTTGCCTTTTTTAATTTTCGATTCGTTTGAATTTGATTTTTCTGAAACAATTTTTTTAGACGCCGCTTTTTTTACGGCTGCTTTTTTTGTTGCAATTTTTTTCGGAGCGGCTGCTTTTTTGGTAGCAGGTTTTGCTGTGCTTATTTTCTTTGCCAATTAAAATTTTTTTGTTGATGGTAAATTATAAGATAATTTTAGCCCGTAAAATTAACATAAAAAAAGTTTAAACTTGCTAATCTGATGTTCAACCATCAAATTTTGAATCACAAAATCATTTGGCTGAATGAAACCGAAAGCACCAACTTGTATGCCAGCCAGCTTTTAAAAGATAATCCAGCCGATGAAACTGCCATTGTGGCTGCATTTCAGAGCAGCGGCAAAGGTCAGCGACAAAATATATGGCAAAGCGAAAGCGGCAAAAATATTTTGATGAGCTGGATAATTTACCCTACATTTTTGAAACCCGATGAATTATTTTTCTTGAACAAAGCCACGTGCAGAGCCATTTTGCAGTTTTTAAAAACACATTTTAATATCGAAGCAAAAATAAAATGGCCCAATGATATTTATGTGGGCGATAAAAAAATTGCAGGCATTTTAATTGAAAATTCCATTATGGGAAATGTTATCAAACATGCCATTGTTGGCATCGGGTTGAATGTGAACCAAACGCATTGGGATGAATTATTAAAACAAAAATGCACCTCTATAAAATTAATTTTGCAGAAAGAATCTGTAGTAAATGAAGCCATAATTAATTTATTAAGTGATCTGCATCAAAGCTATGAAGTACTGATGAATAAACAGTTTCCAGCCCTTACAGATTTTTATTTGAAGCATCTTTTTAGAGTAAATGAAGAACATCTTTTTAGAGTAAATTTTGAAACTGTGAAAGGAGTAATTATTGGGGTAAATCATTTTGGCAATTTAATAGTGATGGTAGATGGCGAATTAAAAAATTTCGCCAACAAAGAAATCGAGTACATTATACCTGATTAAAAAAATTGAAAAACTTTGCAGATTTTATTATAATTTCGTTGTGAAAATAATTTTTAAACAAAACCAATTTCATCATCATGAAAAACAACAAATCATTTTTTAAATTTGCTACAATCTGCATGATTGCTACATTTGCATTCAATTTTGTTTCTTGCAAAAAAGGAGTTGACGCCACTTTCGATAAAGATTTTGCCAACATTAATTTTGTAGTAAGTAAAACCAATCAAGCTGGCAGTTTTACAACCAGCGGCTCAAATATAACCACAGGCATTTCACAAATGGCTTCAGATAAAGGTTTTAACATCAACGATATTAAATCAGTTAAAATTAAAACTTGCACTTTAACTATTGCTGATACTACAACACCCATTGCTGGACGAGTTACTTTTAGTATAATGGATAGCATTTCGGCACAACTTTCTAGCACTGGATTATCCACTATTACTATTGCAAAAAACGCATCAAGCCTTACTGGAACAGCACTTACAATGAATTTGAACAGTTTAGATGTAACGCCTTACATTAAAGCGAATACATTTTCATTCAATGTTATTGGGCACTCCAACGCACCTATTCCACATGATGTGCCGATGATAGCTGATGTTACTTTTGAAATTACAGCCTCTATAATCAAATAAATTGTTGCTAAAAAATTAAAAAGCCGCTCAAATATTGAGTGGCTTTTTTTATGCTTGTTGCCATAAAAGTTGCTGATTAATTTGTTTCACTAATGCTGGTCCTTCATAAATAAAACCAGTGTAAACCTGCACCAAAGCCGCACCAGCATTCATTTTTTCGATAGCATCATTCGTTGTCATCACACCACCGCTGGCAATGATTGGAATTTTATTCCCCAATTTTTTGTGCAAATATTTTATCACTTCGGTCGAACGATTGCACAAAGGTGCGCCGCTTAATCCGCCAGTTTCCTTTGCATTTTCATGCGTTAAATTTTCTCGTGAAATAGTAGTGTTGGTAGCAATTAAACCATCTAATGCAGTGTTGACGGCTATTTCGGCAATATCATCTAATTGTTCGTTGCTTAAATCGGGTGCAATTTTTAGCAGTAAAGGTTTTCGTTTTTCAGTTACCGAATTTAATTTTTGTAGCTGATTTAAAATTTTCATCAGCGGTTCTTTTTCTTGCAAAGCCCTTAATCCTGGTGTGTTTGGTGAACTTACATTCACTACAAAATAATCTACAAACGGATATAATTCGGCGAAACATTTTTTATAATCGAGCCCAGCATTTTCATTTTCGGTGATTTTATTTTTGCCAATATTGCCGCCAATAATGATTTTCGATTTTCGATTTTTTAATCGCTGCGCAATCACTTTCATGCCATCATTATTAAAGCCCATTCGGTTGATGATAGCTTTATCATCGGGCAGCCGAAACAGCCGTGGTTGATCGTTTCCAGCTTGTGGCAAAGGTGTAACTGTGCCAATTTCAACAAAGCCAAAACCTACATTTTCCCATTCATCAATCAGCAACGCATTTTTATCTAAGCCTGCTGCTAAACCAACTGGGTTTGGAAATTTTATTCCAAAAATTTCGCGACTTAGTTTTTCATTTTCAACCACATAAAAACTGCGCAAAATATTTTTTGCCAACGGAATTTTGCAAATCATATTCAGCCACCAAAACGTGATGAGATGTGCCTTTTCAGGCTCGAAGGAAAATAAAATTGGGCGAAGGAAAAGTTTGTACATAGATTTTGAAATGCAAATTTAGCCAGAAAAATAGTGATGATGAATAAGTTATTTCGGCTTCCAAAAAACTTTTTCGAAGTTTACAATTTGGTCATCCACAATTTCGTGTCCTTCATTTTCCAACAATTCTTGCATCAATGTGGGATGAAAAAAATGATGCTTGCCTGTGAGCATTCCGTTTCGATTCAACACCCGATGCGCTGGCACGGGCGGATGCACCCGATGCGCTGCATTCATTGCCCAGCCTACCATTCGAGCCGATAACCGTGTTCCTAAATACTCTGCGATCGCTCCATAAGAAGTAACTTTTCCGTCGGGAATTTTGCGAACCACATTAAATACTTCTTCAAAAAAACTATCGTTGGATGCTTTTTTTGAAACTTGCTTTTTGCTTTTTATTGACAAACGAGGCATGGCACAAAATATAAATCATTGCGCTAAAATCAATTTACAAAAACTATTTTTGCAAAAAAAATTTCAAACTCATGATTCTTTCCGACATAAAAATTTTAGAAGAAATTGAAAAAGGAACAATTTTAATTGAACCTTACAATCGAGCATGTTTGGGCACTAACAGCTATGATGTGCATTTAGGGAAATATTTAGCTTGTTACAAAGACCGAATTTTGGATGCCAAAAAACACAACGAAGTAGAACATTTTGAAATTGACGAAGATGGCTTTTTGTTGCAACCCAACACGCTGTATTTGGGTGTAACTGAAGAGTATACTGAAACCCATGCGCATGTACCTTTTTTGGAAGGTAAAAGCAGTATAGGTCGCTTGGGCATTGACATTCATGCCACTGCAGGAAAAGGCGATGTTGGTTTTTGCAATTATTGGACGTTGGAAATTTCCGTAACACAACCCGTGAAAGTGTATGCAGGTATGCCGATTGGGCAGTTGATTTATTTTGTGGTAGATGGCAACATCGAAAATTTTTACAACAAAAAACAAAACGCCAAATACAATGCACGGGGCTTAAAACCTATTGAAAGTATGATGTGGAAAAATTTTTTGAAATAAAATTTCAAAAAAAATAAAAATTTTAACCTTCAAAATTTTAAACATTGCCAAGTCATTATTCTCTATTTGCTATTCGCCAATTGCTTACCATTGCTGGTTTTGCTTTGCTTGTTTTTTTTTCATCGTGCAAATATTTTGCACCAAAAGATGATAGAGATTTTGCCATTGCAGATACTTCGGCTGTTCAAAAAATTTTTATTACGGATAAAGGGCATCGTCAAATTTTATTAACCAGAGAAAAATCAGGATGGAAAGTAAATGGAAAATATTTTGTGCGCAGGGATGCAATACAACTGCTTTTAGCAGGAATACATGATGTTCGTGTCAATCGTCCTGTCTCTATAAAAGAACACAATAATGTGGTGATGGAAATGGCTTCACAAGCAAAAAAAGTTGAGATTTTTACAAATGAAAATGAGCCGATAAAGACTTATTACGTGGGTGGTGTGGTAAAAGATTATGAAGGCAATTTCTTTTTGATGGATGGCAGCTCACAGCCTTATGTGGTAGAGATTCCGGGCTTTAATGGCGAAGTAAGTGTGCGCTATATTTTGGCGGAAAGAGATTGGCGAAGCCGAAATTTAACACACCTAATTCCTGCCGAAATAAAAAAAGTATCGGTGCAATATTTTGATGAAAGAAAATCTGAATCATATTCCATTGAAGCAAAAAATTTGAACGAATTTTCTATCACACCAAATGGGGAAACTGATTTTAAAAAATGTTTTGCTTTGTTTAGCGAATTCAGAAACCTAAATGCACTGGCTTTTGCGTTGGATAATGCCGATGTGGATAGTTTTAAACGCCAGAAACCCTTTGCTGTGCTTGATGTGCAGGCGGTTGATAATTCGCATCAAATTTTAGAATTGAGCCACACACCAGTCAATCAACACACAAAAAAACAGTTTGATGAATTTGGAAAGCCAATGAGTTTTGACAGCGAAAATTATTTTGCGTGGGCTAATAATCATACTGATTTTTTGTTGATTCAGGATTTTGCCTTGCGTAATATTTTAAAATTGAGGAAAGATTTTTTGAAATAAATTTCATCATGCTCAACGATTTAAAAAACGATATTCGCAGCGGAGGGGCACTAACCATGCTGATTGCAAGCATGGTGTTGATTTACTTAGCAGTAAATGTTTTGCCATTTTTATTCAATGTACAAAATGTGGTAGATGGATTTATTCACAACTATTTTGCATTTCCATCTTCGTTTCATCGTTTCGTTTTGCATCCATGGACAATCATTTCTTACGCATTTTTTCATGCAGGCATTTTTCATTTAGCATTCAATCTCATCGCCTTTTATTTCTTTGGCGATTTGCTGCAAAGTTTTATTGGCAGAAAACATATTGTGCCGCTTTTCATTATTGGTAGCATAGCTGGAGCGACTTTGTTTATGCTGTTTTACAATATTTTTCCTTTTTTCAAAAACGATGTTTTGTCAGCCGATTTAATTGGCGCCAGCGCAGGTGTGATGGCTGTGTTGCTGGCTGCTACAACACTTTCGCCCGATATGCACATTGGCTTTTTAATTTGGAGAGAATTGAAATTGAAGTATGTGGCTGCCATTTTTATTTTGATTGATTTGTGCAGCATCACACTATCCAATGGTGGTGGGCATATTGCACATTTAGGCGGCGCATTGCTCGGATATTTTTATATCAAGCAATTGCAAAATGGCAATGATTTTGGAAAATTATTTCAGTTTAATTTTACCAAATGGAAAAACAGAAAACGATTTCAAGTGCATCGAAATCAGCCAAAAACAAGCATTTCAACCAAAGAAAAAAAATCTGATGAACAAACACTGAACAAAATTTTAGAAAAAATTTCAGCTTCGGGTTACGAGAGTTTGAGCAAAACTGAAAAAGAATTTCTAAAAAGCTACAACGAACAATAAAGTTATTTTGAAATTGCTACAACAATTTCATCCAGCGAAAGAGCTTGCTGTTCACCAGTTTCCATGTTTTTCAATTGAAATTTTTGGGTCTTCATTTCTTCTTCACCAATCAACACCACAAACGGAACTTTTTTGCGGTGTGCATATTCCATTTGCTTTTTTATTTTTTCGTTGGATGGATAAATTTCCACCGCCAGATTTTTTGCTCTCAATTTTTGAACCAGTTGCAGCGCATACATTTCGCTATCGCCACCAAAATTGATGAATAATATTTTGCTGCCCGTTTGCAAATTTTCGGGAAACAATTTCAACTCTTCCATCACTTCGTAAATTCTATCCAAACCAAATGAAATGCCTACTCCGCTTACGTTTGGCAATCCAAACACACTCGTTAAATCATCGTATCTGCCGCCGCCGCCAATGCTGCCAATGGCTACATCAGTTGCTTTTACTTCGATGATGCTGCCCGTGTAATAATTTAATCCACGAGCCAAAGTGAGGTCAATTTTCAAAGGCGCATCGGGCATCAGAACCATCATTTGATGCCACACAAAATAAAGTTCTTTCACACCTTTCATCGCTTCTTCTTCATTTTTGAAAAATGTTTTCAGTTCTTCAAAAACCTCTTCAGCACTGCCTTTGATGGATAAAAATTGTTCAATCAATTTTATTTGTGCTTCTGAAAAATTGTTTTTTTGCAAATCTTGTTGCACACCATCCCAGCCGATTTTATCCAGTTTGTCAATTGTTATCGTCATTTCCATCATGCGCTCGGACGCACCTAGCAAGGCTGCCAAGCCCGATAATATTTTTCGATTGTTGAGATGCAACGCCACATTTTTGATTCCTAATTTTTCAAACACCTCTACATAAATGCTCAACAATTCTATTTCAATCAACAACGATTTGCTGCCCACCACATCGGCATCGCATTGATAAAATTCACGGAAACGCCCTTTCTGCGGTCGGTCGGCTCTCCAAACCGGTTGCATTTGATAACGGCGAAATGGAAAAATTAAACTGTTGCGATTCATCACCACAAATCGTGCAAATGGAATAGTTAAATCATATCGCAAAGCCTTTTCGGATATGGCTTGCACCAAATTTTTATTGTCGGTTGTTTGTTTTGCCTTGTCAAAAATTTCGCCATTATTTAAAACACGAAACATCAGTTTATCCCCTTCATCGCCATACTTTCCAGTCAGCGTTTCGATGTTTTCCATCGCAGGTGTTTCCAATGGTTCAAAGGCATATTTTTCAAAAATATTTTTGATGATGTTCATGATGTAACAACGCTTGCGCAAAGTTTCGGGTGCAAAATCACGAGTGCCTTTTGGAATACTAATTTGAATCATGGACGCAAAAGTAAGTGTTCTTTTTTGAGTTGTTTGAAAATAAAAATGCCACCAAATAAATTTGATGGCATTTTAAAAAAAATAATTTTCAGCTTTTACAATTGGGCTTCGCAACGTGCAATCAAGCCATCAGCTTGTCTTCCAAGCTGCGAGTTGGGATAATTTTCTTTTATTTTTTCGTACATTTCTTTGGCATCTTTTGCATTTTTTTCATGCTCCATGGCCATGCCAGCTTTCAACAAATAAAATGGCGTAAGCGATTCGTTATCCAAATTATTAGCGGCTTTTTTGTAAAAATCAATTGCCGATTTCATATCGCCAGTTTCTGCATAAGCATCACCAGTCATGCAATATGCTTGGCTTTGCGCTACATCTTCGCTGCTGCTAAATGATTTTAAAAAGTCTAATGCTTTTTTAGGTTCGCCAGTTTTTAAATAGCAAACACCAATGTAATAGTTGCACAAGTTGGAAGCTTTTGTAAAACCATATTTGTCCTTTACTTTCAAAAAACCATAGTGTGCGCCATCCCCCTTTAATGCTAAACGAAATGAATCTACCTCAAACCACTGCTCGGCTTGATACATTTTGCCTTGCGCTTCTTTTTCGCGATTGCCTTTCCACCAATTAAATGCTAAAAAGCCAAGCACCAACACCAATACACCGATGCCTACATAACTCACCATTTTTTTATTTTCCATGATGAAGTGTTCGGTTTTTGAATACGAATTCATCAATCCTGCTTCCAAGTCTGTTCCTTTTTCTTGATTGTCTGCCATGCTCTATTTTCTATTTTTTGTTTTTAAAATTTCTATTTTTTGTTTCTAATCAATCCATGATAAACGGATAACTTTCTTCGGCATAAATATCTTTCAATAATTCCGAATCTTCTGGAAATGGTGATTCTTCGGCAAATTTTACACACTCTTCTATTTCCAATTTTACACCATTATCAATTTCATCCAATTGTTGTTCGGTGGCATAGCCACGTTCTAAAATCGTTTTTTTTATTTGCTCAATTGGATCTTTTTGTTTGTACTCTTCCACTTCTTCTTTGCTCCGATATTTTGAAAGGCATGTA
>CAIQHW010000343.1 GCA_903871715.1 uncultured bacterium | reverse complement strand
TATCACCAGTGCGTCGTTCGCCCATTTCATAATTCAATTTTACGCCACTCACTTTTTCAAAAGCATGAATGGCTTCTAAAACTGTGATACCATTTCCACTGCCTAAATTAAACACCTCCAAATTGCTTTCAGATTTATTCTTTAGTAAAAATTGCATGGCACAAGTATGTGCGTTCGCCAAATCTTGCACATGAATATAGTCGCGAACACAACTACCATCTCGTGTATCATAATCGCTGCCAAACACAGTAAGCATAGGCATTTTGCCAATTGCTGTTTGTGTAATTATTGGCACTAAATTATTTGGTTTTCCAAATGGTACTTCTCCAATAATTGCCGAATCGTGTGCGCCAACTGGATTAAAGTAGCGCAGCAAAATAAAATTTTGATTGGGATTAATCGCTGCAAAATCAGTAATCATGCGCTCTCCGATTTGTTTACTAAAACCATAAGGTGATTCTGCTTTTTGAAATGGTGTTACTTCGGTTACGGGCAATTCTTTCGCATTGCCATACACCGAACAACTCGATGAAAACACAAATTGTTTTACATCAAATTCTTTTGCCGCTCGTAAAATATTGACCAACGATTCTACATTATTATGATAATACAAAAGAGGCTCTGCTACTGATTCTGGTACTGATTTTAATGCTGCGAAATGAATAATGCCAGCAATATTTTTTTCTTGGTCAAATACTTTTTTCAATGCGCCCCAATCACATAAATCAACTTTATAGTTTTTAATCGAATTGCCAATAATTTCTTCTACACCATCTATCTGCGCAGGCTTGCTACGTAAATGATTATCAACACTAATCACTTCAAAACCATTTTCAATTAAATCAACCAATGTATGACTGCCAATATAGCCACAGCCGCCAGTTACAAGAATTTTTTGCATAAGTTTTAGGAAAAAATATTTCTACGAAAATAGCGTTTATCATTTTAAATTTATTACCGAACATTTCAAATTATACACCTTTTCAAAATCAACTGTTATATTCGCATCTTAATTTTTTTTGGCAAAATGAAAAGATTTGCTTCCATTGTTTTTATAGTTTTTGTTGGGTCAGCTTTTTTGGCAATCAATGGTTGCAAAAAAAAAGCCGATTGGCGTGATGCTTTTATTAGTAGCTACAATGGTATGGAATGGCATGAACGAAAATCAACTAATTATGTTACAGGTCAAGCCTATAGCTATTTTCGAGATTCTTTTGTCAACAAAAATTTGAATTTTGAATTGATAAAAAATGCATCGAGCAATCAAATTACAGTACGCATAAATAGTGTTTATTATTGCGACGCAGATAAAGATGGTTTTAGCACAAAAGCCAATGCCACAGTATATTTCAACACTGATAGTCTAAAAATTGTAGAGTATATTCCTTCGGATACTTTTTTCTTTGGTCGCTTTGTTTATGTAGCCAAAAAGAATTAGATAGTTTTTCAAAAACGACAAATTATTTTGCCAACCAACTCAAATTTTACAAAAATATTTTCGTTACTAAAAAAAGAGTGGACGCTTGAAATTCGCCACCGTTCTGCTTTTTACGGCATATTTTTGTATTCGTTGCTAACTGTTTTTTTAATTTTTTATTCTTTTAAAGAGTTGGAACAAGTTACTTGGGTGAGTTTATTTTGGATAATAACTTTGTTTGCTTCGCTCAACGCTATGGCAAAAAGCTTTTTACAAGAATCAACTTTACGCTGGAATTATTACTACACACTTTTTTCACCCACACATTTATTGATAGCAAAATTGTTGTACAATTTCTTTTTGCTAGGCTTAATCACAGCCTTCAATTTAATCTTGTTCGTAGTGTTTTTAAATTTTCCATTACAAGATTTGGGCATGTTCCTATGCAGCGTTTTATTAGGAGTAATGATGTTAGTAATTCTGTTTTCTGTTATGTCGGCAATAGCTGCCAAAGCCAGCAAGAATGCATCGCTCACGGCAATTATCAGTTTACCAGTTATTATTCCAATGCTTTCTTTTTTAATCAATTTTTCATTGAAATCAATTTCAATTCAACCGATAAATTTATACATCACCGATTTCAGTTTATTAGCAGTGATGAATGTGTTGATGCTGGGATTAGGCTTGCTGCTTTTTCGGTTTACTTGGGCTGATTAAAGTTTTTGTGTCAAAATATTTTGCTTGAATTTCATTCTCATTTACATATCGCAACCCTCATCACGAGCTGAATATATTTTTTCAGTTCTGCTAAAAGCCTTATTGGGTTTGAATTTCGAACTCACACACAATGAAAATTATTTCAACAATTTTGTCGGTACAAAATTTTCTTACACAAAAAATAAATTGAACAACGAATTGTTTTTTGCTTCCACTGATTTGTTGTTTGAAAAAAATATCAATCCACAACAATTCTGTAAACTCACTATTAATGAGGCTTTTGGCAATGATATTTTCGCTGCTTCCTTTTTTTTATTGACTAGATATGAAGAATATGGCAACGGAAATTTTACACATCAACACAGCATTTTATTTCGTTCCAATCTTTTGCAAACGCCAATTATTAATCAATGGGTGATGCAATTAAAAACTATTTTGCAACAATATTTTCCTGAATTAAAATTTCAAAAACGAAATTATCAATTCACTCCAACCATTGATGTAGATAGAGCTTTCGCCTTTAAAGCAAGAAATACTTTTAAAACAATCGGTGTTTTTGCTAAAGATTTTTTGAAAGGAAATTTCAATGAAGTGATAAAGCGTTTTGCGGTTTTATTTCAAAATGTTAAAGACCCATTTGATGTGTTTGATGAATTAGAAAATGTACATCAACAAAATAATTTACGAGCAAAATATTTTTTTCATTGTGGCAATTATAATGGCGTTGATAAAAATATTGATTTGCAAAATGCAAATTTTAAAACATTAATCAATCGCTTGCAAACCACAGCAGATATAGGTTTGCATCCATCAGTAAAATCAAATAGCAATTTCGACTTGTTGCAAAATGAAAAAAATGTGTTAGAAAATTTGTTGCAAAAAAAAGTAAATGATAGCCGCCAACATTTTATTCAATTGCATTTTCCAACAACATACCATCGTTTGATTCAACTTGGTATTAAAAATGATTACTCGATGGGTTACGCTACCACAGCAGGTTTCAGAGCTGGCATTTGTAATTCATTTCATTGGTACGATTTAAAAAATGAAACAGAAACTGATTTAACTATTCATCCATTTTGTTGGATGGAAGCCACTTTTCAAATTTATCAAAAAGGAAATGATGAAGAAATGTGGCGACAAACAAAACAAATCATCAATGCTGTAAAGCAAGTGAGTGGTGAGTTTTGCGCCGTTTGGCACAATCACTCCTTCAGCGAATTATACGAATTTAAAGGTTGGAAAAATAAGTATGAACAATTTGTGAAACTGGCGAAATAAAAATTTTCTACTCCATAATCCAACTATTTTTGCGCTGCAATTTTTATGAACAAAAAAATATTCTCTCTTTTTACGCTTAGCGGAATTTTATTGTGGTTGGGCTGGTGCCCTTTGCCTACAGCGGCATTGCTGTTTATTGCATTCATCCCGATGTTGTATGCTTTAGAATTATGCAAAGGCAAAAAAAACAGTATTGCTTGGGCTGGAATTTATTTAACATTGTTGATTTGGAACATCGGCACTACTTGGTGGGTGTGGAATGCTTCGGCTGGCGGTGCAGCAGCAGCAATAGTTTTGAATGCTTTGCTGCAAAGTTTCCCTATTCTGTTGTTTTATGTTTTGCAAAATAAATTGCCACAAAGACTTAAATGGTTTGCGTTGCCTATATTTTTTATTTCGTTTGAGAAAATACATCTCACTTGGGAATTTACATGGCCTTGGCTAACGTTGGGCAATGGTTTTGCATCGTTTCCACAATGGGTGCAATGGTATGAATTTACAGGGCATTTGGGCGGCTCTGCTTGGATTTGGTTGTGCAATATCAGTTTGTATTTAGCCATTTTTCAAAATCAAAACAAACCATTTTTCAGTCGTTGGATTCAGCCATTTGCAGCTGTTTCTATGCCTTTGCTGTTTTCTTTTATCATTCAATATACAAATCAAAAAAACGAAGCAGCGATAAAAAGAGAAACGAAAAGTTTTGTTTTAGTGCAACCCAACATCGACCCATACAATGAAAAATTTAACGAAGGAACTGAAATAAATCAGGTGAATAAAATTTTGAGTTTGGCTGAAAAAAATATGGATTCTACTCAACCAACAATTTTAGTTGCGCCCGAAACTGCTTTACCAGCAGGCATTTGGTGGCAACATTTCGAAAATGACGAACAAATTATTCCGCTTCGAAATTTTCTGCACCAACATAAAAATGTGAGCATAGTAATTGGTTCAACTATTTTAGAAGAATACGATGCGCCCAAAACAGTTTCTGCATCAGCGTTTGGCAAGGCTGGAAAATATGTTGACATGTTCAATACTGCTTTGTTGCTCGATTCTACCAAAACTGTTCAAAAGTATTATAAGTCGAAATTAGTGCCAGGTGTAGAGCGGATGCCCTACCCAGGGTTCTTTAAATTTTTAAAACCATTGTTGATAAACATGGGCGGAGTAAGCGACAATACTGGCACACAGGAAGAACGAACAGTTTTTAACACCAACAATTTTGGCTTAGCTCCATTGATTTGTTATGAATCTGTGTATGGAAGTTTTGTTTCAAAATTTGTAAAAAATGGTGCTAACATTTTGTTGATTATCACCAATGATGGTTGGTGGGGCAATACACCTGGTCATGTGCAACACTTTGAATATGCTCGATTGAGAGCCATTGAAACACGGCGCTATGTGCTACAATGTTCCAACACTGGCATCAGCGGTGTGATTGATAACGAAGGGAATATTTTGCAGCAAACTGATTATTGGAAAGAGGCTGTGGTGAAAATAAAAGCACCGCTTTTTTACGACAAAACATTTTTCGTAAAATTCGGTGATGAGCTGGAATGGACTGTGGTGGCTTTGGCTGTGGTTTTTATTTTGATTGCAACATTAAAATCATTTTTGAAAAAATAATTTCATCACTCCATTTTCGGAATCCATTTTATTTCTTCGGCTTCATAATGTTTTGCCAAAAAACGGCTTAGTGTAAACAAATAATCCGATAAGCGATTTAGGTATTGAATGATTAAAGCATCTACTGGCGAAAGCTCGTGAAGATGTGTAACCATGCGCTCTGCACGCCTACAAACACATCTTGCAATGTGCGCTTGCGATACAATTGGATGACCACCTGGCAATACAAAATGCGTCATTTGCGGCAATTGTAAATCCATCTTATCAATGGCATTTTCTAAATCAATTACATCTGCTAAATGTAAATGAGGTAATTTCATTTTGTTGGTTTCAGGATCAGCTGCTAGCAATGAGCCCAGCGTAAATAATCGGTCTTGAATATTTCGAAGTGATTTTTTTTCTTCTTCCAAATCCATCAAATCAGCCAGCAGACCAATGTGTGCGTTCAACTCATCTACAGTACCATAAGTTTCGATTCGCACATGATGCTTGGGAACTCTTGTGCCACCGATTAATTGTGTGGTACCAGTATCGCCTTTTTTGGTATAAATTTTCATTGTTTATTTTTTCATTTTTATTTCACACATGCGCAAAGCCGCTTCGGCACAATCTTTTCCTTTATCACCATGAATGCCATTGGCTCTTTCCATAGCTTGTTGAAAATTATTTGTGGTTAAAACACCCAATATTATCGGTTTGTTTTGAGTGATGTTTAATTGCATCAACGCATCGGTTACACTATGTGACAACACCACATCATGCATCGTTTCACCTTTGATGATACAGCCCAATGTTATCACCGCATCTACATTTATTTCGCAACACAAATGTTTGGCAGCAAACGGAATTTCAAAACTGCCTGGCACTTTTATCAATTCAATGTGTTTTACTTTGTGTTGTTTTAAAGTAGCTACACATCTTTGCAAAAGCTCATCCACAATGGTTTTGTTCCATTCGGTATAAACAACGCCAATGGTTAATCCCGAATAATTTTCGGCTAAGGTTGAAAAATTTTGCTGCTGATAATTTGCCATTCAAATAAATTATTCGATTAGAAATTTTAATTTCGCCAAAAATAGATAATCTTCTTTTGGCAAGATTATTGAAAATCATTTTCACTCAAAAAAAATATTTTTACAACCACATGAAATCTTTAGCAATCATTTTAGGAGCGACAATTTTTTTAACCAGCTGCGGCGGAACACTTGATACACAAGGTAT
>CAIQHW010000342.1 GCA_903871715.1 uncultured bacterium | reverse complement strand
TTTAAGAGAAGGGTATGCAACAGTAAATAGATTGGGGTTCGCCTTGGTACCTAAACAGAGAAAAGTTCCATTAATTACTAGTGCGGGTGCATGGTTCTGAGTACCCATTTTTGCTAGACCAGATGTTTGTCCAATTATTAACACCTGAACACCACTTTGAATTACTAGCGTATCTCCACTGTTGATGGTAGCGTCTGCAAAATCGGTAGAAATATAATAGGTTTGACCAGCTTTTAGCGTGCCCTTGATTGCGCGGCCATTAGAACCATTTTTAGTATTAAGTGTATCTCCATTTTCTATAAAAACCCCTGCACTAAATTCTTTATTGGAAATACTGATATTTTGGTCAGATGATTTTGAGCAGGCAGCAAACAAAACCACTAACAATAAAAAATTAAGTCTTTGAAAAATTAATGACATAAACGGTAAATTGAGGGTGCATTATTTTTTTTATACTAATAGAGAATAGATTTATTCACATATTTTTTTTATACACATAAATGGCAAAGCTGTTGGGTATTAAGGTATTGTCTTTGTATTGGGAAGCACTAAAGTATAAATTTTTATTTCCGGGATCCATAGCAAAAGTTTTTGCCTTTTCAAAAGTTTGTAAAGTTTGTACAAGCCCGAATTTATCAGCTGCAATTTGTTGAAATATCTGCGCTGTACCATCTGCATTTGCAGCTATTACTATCTTTTCAGAGCTATCATAAGTTATCGAACCAACACCTTTACCAATAGGTAGCGTTGCTATTACTTGTTGGTTTGATGTATTGATGATACTTAATCCTTTATTTTCTCTACATCCACTGAACAACCTTTTATTTGCAATATCCATAGCGAGGGCAAATGGACCTTTACAGGGTGGTATAAGAAAGGTATTGACCAATTCTAAAGTTTTTGTATTAACAACTGCAATACTGTTTTTATCCTCTAGATTAACATAAAGTAATCCTTTACCGTCTGCCACTGCAAATTCAGGTTCACCTGGTAAATGTAAAGTGCTTATTTCTTTTAATGAATTAATATCAATTACACTAATTGAATGGCTATCTGTACAAAATGCGAATACTTTTTTAGCATTTTCATCAAAAAAAATAGCACTAGGCTTTGTTCCTTTTAATGGAATTATTGATACTTTTTCAAAATTCAAAAGATTAAAAACAATTACAGAATTGTCTTTGCCATCACTAATAAAACCCCTATTTACTTCATTTACTATAGCAACTCCTTTAACACTCTTCAGATTACTAATAGTATAAATTAGTTTTTTGTTTTTTAAACTAATAATATGCAAGTTATTAGTATGCGTTATATATAAATTTTGATTTAAAGAGTCAATGGATAAAAAATCACTTCCACCATCATTTGGCAATTCTATCTTATAGTCAAATTTATAAATGTCTTGTGCATTAAGGTAAAATGTAAAAAAAAATATAGTTAGAATCGCCAATATTGATTTTAGAAAATACATCAATTGAGAAAAAGTTTAGGGATTAATTAATTTAATTAGCTTTTAGGAATAAAGTTCACTCTAATCAAATTTATATACTAACAATAAGCATTGATTATTTAACACATTACTTTAACATTAATCTTTAAAATTTAGAATCAAAAAAAAATATTTTGTTTTTTATAAAATAGGGTAACCACTTTATGATTTCTAAAACGATATATAAAACTCATCTGTTAATCATCCCTTTTCTTACCTTGTTTATCTAGCTGTAACCCTAATGCCCGTAAGTTTTTAGGTTGTACGCCAAAATGTTTTGCAGGGAAAGGCCGCTCCCCATAAATGGTAGACCAAACATACTTGCTAAAAATCAACGCATCACGATCAATCAGGTCGGGTTTGGAGAAATCCATGCGTTGTGTCATGGTTGCTAAGAAGGCCGTTGATTTGTCCAACTTGTTTTTTGGTGGGTTCATTTCGTTGATCGCAACCCCAGGTATAAGGGCGGTAAAACCAGTAAAATCAGGCGTTTTCACAAAGCAATCGGTCATTAACGGGGCCATAGCAACCAGTTGGTTCATAGGTTGTACGCCAAATATTTGACAGATGGTATGAAGTATGGAAGACTGATTATAAAATTTGCTGAGCAGCGTATGCCGCTTGGCGTAGGGGCTTGCAACATAACATACGCTCCGGTGCGCATCCACATGGTCGGTACCACTTTGTGGGTCATCTTCATTTACAAATATGGCCATGTCTTTCCAAAATGGGCTTTTGGTTAGTGCCTCTATTACCCTTCCGGTAGCAAGGTCATTATCGGCCACATAAGCACGAGGAGTAGGTATTCCCTCTCCAAAACCACTGGTATGGTCGTTAGGCAAATAAATTATCGTAAATTCTGGTAAACTTCCATTGCTCTCATATTCATGGAGCGCTTCAATAAATCTGTCTGCCCTTACTTGATCTGTGATGGTTAAATTCCAACCAGGAAAACGCAAATCGCTGTATTTTTTAAGGGTGGTCATTTGGTAGGCGCATTTGTACCAGATTGAGTCGCTTTTGGTTTTCCATGCATTGTAAATATTGGTCCAGGATTTCCCGGGAGTAACTTCGGCCAAATCGGTCTCACCAAAATTCCTGAAAGAAATACCCTTTCGCAGTAGGTGATCCCAAATAAACCCACAGCCGGCATAACTCAGGGGATCAGTACCAAAATCGTACGCGCAACGCCCGGCGGAAAAATCCTTTTCGTGATAAGGAGTGGTAATACCCTGTATGGCCCATTGGTGGCCATCGCTAGAGTTTACGCCGTTGCAATAGTAGTTATCTAGCAGCAAAAACTGCTTTGCTAAACTGTGTGCATTAGGTGTTACTGTATCTCCAAACTGCACTAGTTTTGGGTCGGAGTTGCCCATACCGATATCGCCAAGCTCCTGATCAAATGTTTTATTTTCCCTTATGATATAGACCACGTGTTTTATGGCAGAAGGCTCGCCTATGTTGACG
>CAIQHW010000341.1 GCA_903871715.1 uncultured bacterium | reverse complement strand
GTTTGTTTATAATTTTGAATTTAGAGTTGCTAACATCGTGCCAAAAATAAAAAATGTAGGTTTAATGAGCCTTCAACAATTTGAGAAGGATTTCAAAATTGTTTTCATCAATTCGTTTGTATAAACTCAAATCATTTGCTACATTTGCAGCGCATTTATGGAATTGGAGAAAGGGGACGACATCGTTCCCTTTTTTATTGCTAAAAAAATATGCTATCAAATCAACAAAAAGAAAACATTGAAAACGTTATGCAGCAAGGTATTGCTGGCAGTGATACGTTTGTAGTAGATATTAAATATTCATCGGCAAATAAAATCGACATCTTTTTGGATGCTGAAAGTGGAATGACAATTGAAAAATGCACCAAGCTGGCACGAGCCATCAACAAGCATTTGGAAGAATTTGAACCTGCTTTGGATTATGAATTAGAAGTATCGTCTGCTGGTTTAGAGCATCCTTTAAAAATGTTGCGACAATATAAAAAGAATATTGGGCGCAATTTAGAAGTACATTTGGCTGATGGAATTTTAATCGAGGGGAAGTTGCTAAATGCTGATGAACAAGGCTTTACAATCGAATATCAATTACCAAAAAGCAAACATAAAAAAGAACAAAAAACTTTTACTTTTGATGAAGTGAAAGAAGTTTTTGTAGGAGTTAGTTTTAAGTAAAAAAATCAAAAACAAAAATAAATTTCAACAACACAAACATTTCAACGCAATGAACAACGTGAGCTTAATCGACTCTTTCGCAGAGTTTAAAGAATTTAAAAACATTGATAGACCAACATTGATGAGGGTTTTGGAGGATGTATTCAAAACTTTGTGTCGCAAAAAATATGGCACCGATGAAAATATAGATGTTATCGTAAACACCGAGAAAGGCGATTTGGAAATTTGGCGACGCCGTATGATTGTGGAAGATGGTGCCATTGAAGATGCGAACACACAGATTGAATACAGCGATGCGATAAAAATTGAACCCGATTTTCAAGTGGGCGAAGAAACGATTGAAGAGGTGGTGATGGCAGACTTTGGGCGCAGAGCGGTTTTGGCGGCTCGGCAAACATTAGTTGGTCGTGTGGCTGAATTGGAAAAAGACGAAATTTATAAAAAATATAAAGATAGAATAGGCGAAATTATTTCTGCCGAAGTGCATCAAGTTTGGAAAAAAGAAATTCTTTGTTTGGATGAAGACAACAACGAATTGGTGTTGCCAAAAAGCGAACAAATTGCGGTCGACAATTACAAAAAAGGCGATACATTAAGGGCTGTGGTAAAAAAAGTTGATTTGCGAAACAATAATCCGTTGATTGTTTTATCACGTACTGATTCGAGTTTTTTAGCAAAATTATTAGAATTGGAAGTGCCCGAAATTTTTGATGGCACGATTACGATTAAGAAAATTGTTCGCGAACCAGGCGACAGAGCAAAAGTTGCTGTGGAAAGTTTTGATGATAGAATTGACCCAGTTGGTGCATGTGTGGGCATGAAGGGAAGCCGCATCCATGGAATTGTTCGAGAGCTTCGCAATGAAAATATTGACGTGTTAAATTGGACAAACAATTTGCAATTAATGATTCAACGTTCGTTGGCACCTGCAAAAATTTCTTCGATGGAAATTAAAGAAGAAAGAAAACGAGTTAACGTGTATCTCAAGCCCGAAGAGGTTTCTAAAGCAATTGGCAAAGGTGGTACAAATATTAAATTGGCTGGAAAAATGGTTGGTTATGAAATTGATGTATATCGCGAAGGTACTGATGAAAATGAAGAATTTGATATTGAATTGGATGAGTTTAGCGATGAAATTGATCAATGGATTATTGATGCCTTGAAAGGAATTGGATGCGATACAGCAAAAGATGTGTTGAATTTGGAAGAAGAAGAATTGGCTCGCAGAGCGGATTTGGAGGAAGAAACGATTAAGGAAGTAGTGAAAATTTTGAGAGCAGAATTTGAGAATAAATAATTAGATACTTTTGCTGATAAGCTAATTTGCTAATTCAAAAAAAGAAAAAATGAAGTTGGTGAAATGAAAAATCATTCATCGACAATCAAAAATTATACAAAGAAATAAATGTCGGAACCAGTAAAAAATTTACGATTAGCTGCGGTTGCAAAAGAGTGTAACGTAGGTGTGGCGCACGTTGTAGAGCTACTCAAAACAAAAGGTTTTGAAGTAGAAAATAAACCTACAACCAAACTAACCGACGAAATGTATATGGTGTGTTTGAAAGAATACAACGCCGATGCTTTGCAAAAATTAGAAGCTGCCTCGGTTAATTTAAACAAAGGGCATCATGAAGTTTTGCAAACAAAAAAGCAAGATGAATTTATTGGTGCGCCCAAACCAAAAGAGGAAGACGAACCCAAAGTTTCGGTGATAAAAAGCCAAGTGGTATTGCAACAACCAAAAGTGGTGGGCATGATGCCGAAGAAAGAAAAACCTGTGGTGGTACCACCTGCACCGCCGAAAAAAGAAGTCTTTGAACCCGAAAATAGAGAAGTGAAATT
>CAIQHW010000340.1 GCA_903871715.1 uncultured bacterium | reverse complement strand
GAAAAAATTTAAAACCAAAACACGATTCTGTATTTGCAGCAAATTTTATCAACGAAAATTTTTCAAAAAAATTTTTACCAAAAATATTAAGCACGGATAAAGCCCGAGCACTTGCCATTTTTATTCCTGGCGGAGGTCATTTTTATTGCGGCGCATTTAAAGAAGGCGTTATTAATGCTGGTTTGCAAATTACTACTTTGGCTGCCACAGGCATTTGCATTTATTATGGTTATTATACCACAGCAGCAATTGTAAGTTTTGGTTTGTTCAACCGCTTTCACAGCGGCGCTATACAACGGGTTGAATTTTTGGTGCCACAAAAAAATTACTTGCACACACATCATTTCAATAATGTGGTTCGACAATTTATCGAAACTGAAAAGTTGATGAAATAAAAAAGCCTTGCAAAATTTGCAAGGCTTTTTTTATTTTTAATTAGGTAAAATTATTTACCAGCGAAAACCCAATATTTACTGTTGTCTTTGTATTTGTTCATAGCTTTTTCTCCAGAAAAAACTACCCACCAAAAGTCAACACATGCAGCAACGCCACCAGCAACTGGAATACACAAATACATAGCCCATAAGCCTTTTTTGCTTGTACCCATGTAATAACGATGTAAGGCAATTCCTCCGCAAAAGAAACTGCGAAGTAAATAACCACCAACTGTTTGGTCGCCTTTAAACGAACTACTGTAAAATTGATTAGCAGCAGCCGTTGTGCTGTTGTTCAATAATAAGTTGGTAGAAATGTCTTCCGATTGTTGAAAAGTTTGTTCCATCTTGTTTTCATCTAATTGATAAGACGATGCTTTGGTTGCAAAACTAATCGCTACGATAGCGATAACTGTGATAAAAATTTTCTTCATGATTAATTATTTTTTATTTGGTTTATGGCGGCAAATATAAACTTGAATTTTTAGTTTTCAAGTTATCTGCCATTTTTTTTTCTATTTTATTTCAAACAAAAAATTGTGAAATAAAAAAACTCTGCAAAAAAATTTCAGATCTTTTAATTTAATTTTATCCTGTAGTTTCAAAAAACTATTTGCTTGCTGCCAAATTGTTTTGACCCTGCAAATGCGCCGCCACAGCTTGATTGTGTGCATTTTCAACTTCTGCAACCGATACATCTTTTGTTGCGCCATTTTTACCAAAATAATTAAACCCTACAATTTCGTTGTTGGCTGCAACTTTTATTTGTACCAATTTGGTAGTAGTTTTTTCGTCGGCATAGCTCCAACTTTTATCGTTTTCATCAAAGCGAATGAAACAATCTTTGCCCATTTTTTTACCACTTAAAGCCACAATTTGAAACTGATTCTTAGTGGCAATAATTTTATACGCAATGCCGTCTTTGCCCATCACCATTTGCTCTTCGCGTTGCCCTTCGGTCATTGAGACTGGGTTAGTTCCTGTCCAAAATTCAATCAAATTCAAAACAACAGCATCAATTAATCCTGCAAATCCATATACAGGAATAATGTACGCTAATCCAAAGAAAACAATTGACTGAAGAAATTTGTTGGAAGAAACTTCTTTATTCCATTCATAAACTTTTCGAACCAGTACGAAAGAACCGAAGCAGCCAGTTTGTGTTAATAACATCACGGAAAGTGCAGTAAACATGAATGGTTTAGCCATTTTGGCTAGAATTAAATTTTTCATTTT
>CAIQHW010000339.1 GCA_903871715.1 uncultured bacterium | reverse complement strand
TGTGTTGCACATGGGTCGTGTATGGATGGGCTTTTTCATCTTACCTTATCCAAATTCTCGTGGACCTTTGTGGCCCAATTTTGTATCTCCATTATTGTGGGATGTATTTGCCATTTCAACTTATTTTTCGGTATCATTAATGTTTTGGTATAGCGGCTTAATACCAGATATTGCTACCATTCGCGACAAAGCAAAAAAAGTTTGGCAACAAAAATTTTACGGCGTTTTATCTTGGGGTTGGACAGGCTCGGCAAAACATTGGCAACGTCACGAATCTTTATCACTTGTGTTGGCAGGTTTATCAACACCGCTTGTATTGTCGGTTCATACCATTGTATCATTCGACTTCGCCACATCAGTTGTTCCAGGTTGGCATACAACAATCTTCCCACCATACTTCGTGGCTGGTGCAATTTTTTCTGGTTTTGCAATGGTGCAAACTTTGATGTTGATGACTAGAAAAATTTTAAAGTTGGAAGATTACATCACTTTGAGTCATATTGATTCTATGAATCGGGTAATCACATTAACAGGTTCAATCGTAGGCTGCGCTTATCTTACAGAATTATTCACGGCTTGGTATTCAGGAAGTTTGTATGAACAATACGCATTTGCAAATCGTGCGTTAGGACCTTATTGGTGGGCATATTGGGGAATGATGTTGTGCAACGTAGTTTCGCCACAATTATTCTGGAGCAGAAAATTGCGCCGCAGTATTTTTTGGACTTTCTTTTTATCTATCGTTGTAAATATTGGTATGTGGTTCGAGCGTTTCGTGATTATCGTAACATCTATTCACCGCGATTATTTACCATCAAGTTGGATTATGTATTCGCCAACTTGGGTTGATATTGGATTCTATTTAGGCACATTTGGATTGTTCTTTACTTGCTATTTATTATTTGCAAAATTCTTCCCAGTAATTGCTGTGGCAGAAATCAAACACGTTTTGAAAACAACTGGCAATAATCCAAAACGTGAAGCAGAATTGAAAGCAATTTTAGATAAAGAAGCATCATTGGATGCAGCATAATATTCAACTTTAAGATTTTAATTTTAAAATTAAAAAATGGCAGAAAAAAAATTTTTATTGGGAATCTTCGGTGATGAAGACATTTTGCTCGAAGGTGTTCCTGCAATCCAAAACAAAGGCGTAAAAATTCACGATGTGTTTACTCCATTTCCAATTCACGGTTTAGACACCGCTATGGGCTTACGTGAAAGTAAATTGCACATTGCTGGCTTTATTTATGGTATCACTGGAACCAGCATCGCATTTGGCTTTATGACTTGGGCAAACACTTTTGATTGGAGAGTAAACTTTGGTGGCAAGCCATTTTGGGCAGTACCAGCATACATTCCCATCACGTTTGAATTAACTGTGTTGATGGCTGCAGCGGGTATGGTAGCTACATTTATGTATTTGTGTCGCTTGGCTCCAGGTATCAATAAACCAATTATGGATTTGCGACAAACTGATGACAAAATGGTAGTGGCTGTTGAAATTGATGAACATTCTGATATTGCCAACATTACCAACATTTTAAAACAAAGCGGCGCTGAAGAAGTGAATACCAAAGTGTTTGACAATTGGTATCGTTATAAAATTGGATAGTACTTGAATCAAAATTTTAAATTTTAAACTTTAAATTTTAAAGTTAAAAATACAATTAAATGAAAAGAAATAGTTTAATCATTATCGGAACAGTTTTTAGTGCTATCACTATCACTTCATGTTTTCGTGATGCCAAAAAACCGGGGTTAGAATATATGCCCGACATGGCGCATTCGGTTGCAGTTGAAACTTATGACGAAAGCCGCAACCCAGATATTTATCCTGATAAAATGAGTGCACGAACACCTGTAAAAGGTACTGTGCCTTGCGCTCAAGGCATTATACCTTTTAAAAATGATGATTACAGCAACGAAACATCTTACAAACCTTATCACCATCCATTTTCGCCCGAAGGTGAAAAAGCAAGTGATGAAGATAAAAATCCGTTAGAAAAAACCGAAATAAATTTAGCTGAAGGACAACGTTTGTTTGAAATTTATTGTGCGCCTTGTCATGGTAAAGAGGGCAATGCTGATGGCACTGTAACTATTGCTAATAATCATGCTTTCCCAATGGGAGCTCCATTTGCTTATTTTACTGATGCAAATTTAGCTTTAACCGAAGGACACATGTTTTACATCACTCAATATGGCAGAAACTCTATGGGAAGCTATGCTTCGCAATTGAATCCCAATGAGCGTTGGAAGGTGATTATGTACGTAAAAAAAATGCAAGCCGATTATGTTGCAAAAAACACAACAGCTGCAAAAGACGATAAGAAAAAGGCATAAGTTGAAGATAATTCATTCCACAATATGGCGGTTTGTAAAGTCAGCAATAGCAGTCATTTTGAATGAAGTGAAAGAACTAAATTGAATCTAAAATCATTAAATCGAAAATATTAAATGGGACATCATCATCACACTGAAGCAGATTTAAACGAACAATTTGTATTTCCAGAAAAACTGAAAAAGTTGAGCTATGGCTTAATGGGTGTAG
>CAIQHW010000338.1 GCA_903871715.1 uncultured bacterium | reverse complement strand
GCATCACCAACAGCATGTTTAACTGGTTTTACAGCTTTCATTCCATTAACTGATTTCACTAATGAAACTGTTTCCATCGTTTCTGATTTTACAACTGCGGCTTCAAATTCTCCTTCAGCCTGCATTTCACGAACATATTCATTTTCAACTTCTGTTTGCACATGCACCAAATCAGTGCGATGTAAATATTCATAACCCAACAAACGGAAGATAAAATCAACTACTGATGTACCACTCTTAATATTCGGATGGTCAATTCTTCCGGCAGGTTCAAATCGTGTGAAAGTGAATTTATCTACAAATTCTTCTAATGGTACACCATATTGCAACCCTACAGAAACCGCTATGGCAAAGCAATTCAACATACTTCGGAATGCTGCACCTTCTTTGTGCATATCAATAAACAATTCGCCCAAAGTACCATCACCATATTCGCCAGTACGCACAAACACTGCTTGTCCGTCAATTTTAGCTTTGTGTGTATACCCATGACGCTTTGCTGGTAAAGATTTGCGTTCAACCACTCGAGCCAATGCACGTTTCAGTTGTGTATCAGGACTTGCTTGTACACGTTTGGTAACTTCTTCCAACAATGCGTCCACTGTCAAATCACTGATTTCAACACCTTTTGAAGAATCGTCAGATTTTTTATCATCTTTTTTATTGTTTAATGGTTGGCTCATTTTGCTACCATCACGGTAAACAGCATTCGCCTTCAAACACAATTCCCAACTCAATTTGTAGCAGCTTTGAATATCTTCAACCGATGCTTCATTAGGTAAATTAATGGTTTTAGAAATTGCTCCGCTGATGAAAGGTTGCGTTGCACCCATCATGCGAATGTGTCCGTGTGCATGAATAAATCGTGTGCCTGTTGTACCACATTTATTTGCTGTATCAAAAACTGGTAAGTGCTCTTCTTTCAGGAATGGCGCACCTTCCACAGTCATTGTGCCGCAAACATAAATGTTGGCTTCATCAATTTGAGTTTGAGTAAATCCTAATTTTTCTAACAAATGGAAATTTGGATGACCATATACTTCACTGCTGAAACCTAAGCGTTGCATGGTTTCTTCGCCCAATGTAAATGGATTGATAGCGAAACCAATATCAAATGCACTTGGCAAAGCCGATTCAATTTTCTCTACATCTTTTTCGCTGAAACCTTTGCTGCGTAAGGCATCCAAAGAAATAGCTTTGCAACCATTTAATGTGCCATGGCCTTTTGCATAGTTCACAATTGTTTCTACTTGGCTATTATTATAACCCAAAGTTCTCAAAGCCCATGGCACCGATTGATTGATGATTTTGAAATAACCACCACCACTTAATTTTTTAAATTTCACCAAAGCAAAATCGGGTTCAACACCTGTGGTGTCGCAATCCATTACCAATCCAATTGTGCCTGTTGGCGCAATCACAGTGGCTTGTGCGTTCCTGAAACCATATTTTTCGCCCATTTGCAAAGCATCATCCCACGATTTGCAAGCTGCTTTCAATAAATAATCAGGGCAATATTTAGCATCAATACCTTGTGGTTTCAATTGTAAACCTTCGTAGCTTTCTTTTGCATCATAAGCTGCGTAACGATGATTGCGTATCACTTTCAGCATATCTTCACGGTTCTCTTCGTATTGTGCAAATGCGCCTAAATGTTGCGCCATTTCAGCCGAAGTTTTGTAAGAAGTTCCAGTCATAATCGCTGTTAAAGAAGCGGCAATGCTACGTGCTTTATCGCTATCGTAAGGAATGCCCATCACCATTAAGCATGCACCTAAGTTGGCGTAGCCTAATCCTAAAGTGCGATATTCGTAAGATAATTGCGCCACTTCTTTTGATGGAAATTGTGCCATCAACACAGATATTTCTAGAACTGTTGTCCACAAACGACTGATGTGTTCGTAGCCTTTGATATCGAATGTTAAACTGATTGGGTCTAACAATTTCATCAAATTCATAGATGCTAAATTACATGCTGTATTATCTAAGAACATGTATTCGCTGCATGGGTTCGATGCTCTGATTTCACCACCTTGAGGGCAAGTATGCCACTCATTAATTGTAGTGTTGTATTGAACACCAGGGTCGGCGCAAGCCCAGGCTGCATAAGCAATTTTATCCCACAATTTTGATGCTTTGATGCTGTGCATATTGCTACCATTGGTTCTGGCAGTAAAGTTCCAAACTTCATCTTTTTCTAAAACATCAAAAAATGAATTAGGAATACGAACCGAATTGTTAGAGTTTTGACCTGAAACCGTTCTGTATGCTTCGCCTTCGTAAT
>CAIQHW010000337.1 GCA_903871715.1 uncultured bacterium | reverse complement strand
TAAATGAAAGTCGGAATCTTCTTTGGTGGCTCATCACGTGAACGTGAAATATCTTTTGCAGGCGGCAGAACTGTTTATGATAATCTCAATAAAAGTTTGTTCGAGCCTGTTCCAATTTTTGTGGATTCGCTGAACAACTTGATTTCATTGGATTGGCAGTTTATTTACAAAGGAACAATCCGCGATTTTTATCCAACAACAGATTTTATTCTCGAATCGAAATTTGGTTTTCAAATGTATTTGGAAAGCCTGAATAGCTTATCTGATGCAGATTTGAACAAGATGATTTCGCAAATCGGACGCAAAATTTCTTTTGAAGAATTACCCCAACTAATTGATTTCGCATTTTTGAGTTTGCATGGCAACAATGGTGAAGATGGCGCTGTACAAGGTTTTTTGCAATGGTTAAAAATTCCTTACAGCGGTTCTGGCATTTTACCAAGTGCCATTGGAATGGATAAAGCAGTGCAGAAAAAATTGATGGTAGCTGGTGGATTTCATTCGCCAAAATTTGAAGTTTTGAAAAAAGAACATTGGCAGAACTCAAAAAATAAAAACGAAATTTTCGAGAAAATAAAATCAACATTAAAATTACCAATCGCTGTAAAGCCTGCCAATCAAGGTTCTTCGGTGGGTGCAACAATTTTGAAAGATGATTCGATTGAAAAGTTTTCAGAAGCTATTGATAAAGCATTTTTTATAAAGACATTAAAAGCAACTGATTGGAAAAACAAAACTGAAGTTGAAAAAGTGCTACTGGTAAAGGATTTGACGGACATTAGAGAAGGTGTTGGATTGCCATTGTTAATGGTTAATGATAAATGGTTAATGACAAAAACTATTTACAATCCTGAAAACTTGTTTAATGAATTAGAAAAACATTTTGCTGAAAGCACTGATAACATTGATTTACAAGGTTTAGATTCGGAAAAGGAAGTTTTGGTAGAAGCGTTTATCGAAGGCAGAGAATTCAGTTGTATTGTGGCGCAAGATGAAAATGGAAAGCCAATTGCTTTGCCGCCAACCGAAATTATTAAAGGACAAGATTTATTTGATTATCGCTCGAAATACTTACCGGGTTTGAGTCGTAAGGTTACACCCATTCAAGCAAGCGATGAGCAAATTCAAAATATTAGAACAGAATGCGAAAAACTTTTTCAATTTCTCAACTTCAATGTATATGCTCGAATTGATGGATTTTTGAGCGATGATGGAAAAATATTTTTGAACGACCCGAACACAACAAGTGGCATGTTGCCCAGTTCATTCTTCTTTCATCAAGCTGCTGAAATTGGTTTAAATCCATCACAATTTCTAACTTATATTATTGCAACATCAATCAAACAACGCATCGGGCTTGGCTTTGAAGCTATTAAATTTTCATCGTTGCTAAATTCATTGAACGAAAAAATTGATCATCAAAAATCTAAAACCGTCAATAAAATTCGCGTTGCAGTTATCATGGGCGGCTACAGCAGTGAAAGACACATCAGCGTTGAAAGCGGTAGAAACATTTTTGAAAAATTATCGAGCAGCACCAAGTACGAACCGATTCCTGTTTTTCTTTTTGGAAATAAAAATGAACACAACCTTTATGTGTTGCCGATTAACATGATGTTGAAAGATAATGCAGATGATATTCGGGAAAAGATTTTGCATTATTCTGTGCATCCAATGTTGAACAAAATCAAAGAAGAATGTAAAAATATCACTCAAAAATTTGCTGGTGAAAATGTACAATTTGCGCCACAAAAAATCTCTTACAATGATTTGAAAGGCTTGTGTGATGTGGTGTTCATTGCCTTGCATGGTCGCCCGGGTGAAGATGGTGCCGTGCAAAATGAGTTGAACAAAATTGGTTTGCCTTACAATGGAAGTGGTGTGGAAAGTTCGCAATTAACGATAAACAAATTTGATACTTTGCAATTGTTGAAGCAACATCATTTGCCAGTAACTGAACAATATTTATTGCAAAAAAGTGATTGGCAAAAAGATGAAAATGCTTGTTTGAATTTGATAAAAGAAAGGTTTCATTATCCATTAATTGCCAAACCAGTGGATGATGGTTGCAGCAGTGCTGTAAAAAAAATTAAAAACGACATCGAGCTAAAAGCCTTTGTGGAATTGATTTTTAGAGAACAAACTGAATTGATAGAAAGCGATGCAGCTATTTTGCATTTGAAAAAAAATGAAGAATTTCCAAACAAAGATGTGGTGTTGATTGAAGCATTGGTGGACAAAAAAGATTGTGCAAAATTTATGGAAGTAACGGTTGGCTTGTTGACACATCGCACCGAAAACGGAACCATTATGTACGAAGTTTTTGAACCGAGCGAAGCATTAGCCGATGGCGATGTATTAAGTTTGGAAGAAAAATTTTTAGCAGGACAAGGACAAAACATAACACCAGCAAGGTTTTCAAAGGATGCCAAAGAGTTTAAAATCATTTCACGACAAGTCAAAAAAACGATTGAAGATGCTGCACAATTATTAAAAATTGAAGGCTATGCAAGGCTCGATGCGTTTGTAAGAATTTACGATGATTTGAAAACCGATACTTTAATTATTGAAGCCAACTCCTTGCCGGGCATGACTCCTGCCACTTGCATTTATCATCAAGCGGCGATTGCAGGCTATAAACCTTACGATTTTATTGATAAGATTTTGGAATATGCGATGAAGAAAAAATAAATTTTGGTTGCCTCTCCTTAATAATCTTTGTGTGTTGGTTTCATGTGTGCAGCTGAATCAAAAAATAGAAATATTTGCCATCCACCCTCTGTTGCTCCTTTATATTGACAAACCATTGAAAAATAAACATTTTGGCTATGCCACTGAAATGTCATGTCACCGCTATTAGTATCTATATCTTGACTTGTCGGTTCTCCAAATGCT
>CAIQHW010000336.1 GCA_903871715.1 uncultured bacterium | reverse complement strand
TATTTTGAAATCGCACCACTGCCAGCCGATGCAGTAACAGTAAGGTTTGTAGCAGTACTATTTAAACAATTATTTTGGGTAGATATGGATGGATGAGTTGAAAATGTGGGCAAAGCATTTACAGTTACTGTTGTTGTATCTATACAGCCATGATTGTCTTTATAAGTAATCAAACTTGAACCCGAAGCCACTCCCGAAACCACTCCAACATTTGAAACTGTGGCTTTAGAAGTTGTTGCTGAAACCCAAGGATTCACTGCTGCAGCCGTTCCCGAGCCTGTTAATGGTGTGGATGAATTTACGCAAACCGAAGTTGTGCCCGAAATATTTGGCAACGCATTAATGGTAAAAGCCAAAGAAGTAGCTGTGGTTGCACCCGATTTTAATCGTACTTTATAAACAGTTCCTGTTGCTAAAGCATTTGATGTAACTCCCGAAATGCTAATGTTGCTGCCGCTTGCAGTCGAATGAGTTGCGCTTCCCAAAGTTGTGGGTGTGCTAAAACTTCCAGTAGCATCGGATAATAACAAAGTGAAAGAATTGCTGCCGCCACTTAATCCAGTATAACTAAATTGAATGGCAATATTATCGCCAGCGCAATAAGCCGCATTTGGTGCAGTGGTAATGGTTATTGTTTGCGCAAAAACAACATTTACAACTAAAATTGAAAAAACGAAGAGTAGTATTTTTTTCATGCTGTGGTTGATTTTATTTTTTGAGTAGGGTGGTGAAAAGGATTGATTTAATTGGGTTTGGAAAGCTCAATCTTATCCTTCAAAAGTTCCTCTTTTTCTTTGTGATTTTTTTCGCTTTCCCCCATTTTATTTTGGCAATCGCTTAATTTATCTTTATAACCTAACTCACTTGCCCTTGCTTGCAAATAGTTGAGATAAATGGCATTTAGTTTATTCATCACCAAAATAGACGAATCCCCAACGCCAAAAGAAATTTGTTTTACAATCAATTCTTTTTGAATTGTCCAATCTTTATTGCTGGTACCCATGCCTTCAATTTGTGCATTCAGCGTATCTATTTGTTTTAAAATTTTCTTTTGGCTTTTCAAAAAAGTATTGTAAGAGTTTAATTTAGAACGTTGCTCTTGTCTTAACTGAGCAGGCAAATTAAAATCATAAAAGATGGCGAACACAGTTATACCAACTGTTACAAGAAACACAATAATAAATTTCACAAACAAATTATTGCGTTCTTTTTGATTGAGTGGCTTCATTTTTTTTTCGTGATTTTTTTTAGAACTGCGAATATAGTAAAGTAATTATCAAACAAAATAGTTTGGTTGGCATTCGTTAATCCAACATCGAAAATCCTTTTTTCTTGGGTCCTTGTTTTTGATTGCCAGTGATTTCGCGAACAAAAATATCTTTCTCTTTTCGTCTGCCAATCAATTCTAAATCATTTAATTTTTCAAATAAATCTGCTGTTACGCCAGCAAATTCTATCAGCGGTTTTAGCGATTCGCTAATTTCTTCATGGCTGTAATCCGCTTCTATCACTGCTGCTAGTATTTCATCAAATTTTCCTGGCGAAATTTCATTCCATTCTTTAAAGTACAATTGCAAATCTTCTTTTTCTTTTTCGGGCAAAAAATCCAAAGCCATTTTAAAATGATTGGCCAATTGCACCACCGTGTAAGCCAGCTCTATTGGCGGCTTTTGATGTAGTTGAAATCGAAATGGAAAAAATAAATTGGATACAGGATAAACAATTTTTTCGCAAACATATTTCACATTAAAAGCCAAAGGCGAATTTTGATTTTTATTAATCACCTTCTGAATGATGCTATACGTGCAGGTTTGAATGGTGTTGAAACAATTTGCAATGGTGTTGTAATGTTGTTTCAACAACGGAAAGCTTTGAATGCTGGTGCATGGCGGAATGTAGGCGTTGTCCCAAATCAACTCATCACCTTTTAATTTGAATTTGCCAACACACAAATGGTTTCTACCAAGCTCTTTTAAATTCAATTCTGATGCTTCTTTAATGTGCAATTGATACTGCGGCATCGCATACGGATGGCGGGCTGGCGATTCATTTGCCGATGGATTGCCCGTAGGAATTCGTTGTGCAAAATCAACCGACACCAACAAAAAATATTGTGGATTAGGGTTGTTTTTTATTTGCGCAAAATTTATTTTTTCGGTTAAAGAAATTTCTTTACAAATTTCTGGTAGAATTTCAATTCTTACGCCGCCCGCCGTGATGGCTCTACACAGCGTTAGTTTTACCAAAAAATTATCAGCTTGCGATTTTACTACGTTAATTTCTAAAGCACTTTTTTGTCCTTCTTCGCTTTGCAAAATGCCATAATTATAGTTGGTAATTTGTGTAGCAATACTATCGTGAATGGCTGCAAACACTGCAGTTTCGCTATCTTCATAGTGTTGGCGGTTAATTTTCATCCCGTCCGTCCAGTTGGTTGGTAAATGTTTTTTGCTGGGTTGCATTGCTGATTTATTTATAAGTTACATGAACACGTTTGGCAACTACGACCAATTTTTCGTTGATTTTATTTTGCTCAATACTCAATTTTGGGTCGATAAAAACTTTCGATTTCCAAAAAGTTGGTTTGGTATGAAATACCCATCCCATGCTGCTTCCATCCAAATATTTGTATTGAATTGGGCTGTCTTCAAACCGATGATTATAGTTTAAAATAAAAGACTGAAACCAATCACCAAATTTCATTTCAATTGGTGCTTTTATTTT
>CAIQHW010000335.1 GCA_903871715.1 uncultured bacterium | reverse complement strand
GAGCAATACATCGATAGCATTGGTATTTCGAAAGATGCCAAAATATTGGTTATTGACGCCTACTCTACTAATGCACCATTAATATTAATGAATAGAAAAGGGTATACCGTAATGGGTACATCATACAAAAATATTTCAATGTTTTTATTTTATTGTAAATGGAATTATGTAGCTATTCAGGATATATATTTAGTATCGGATGTAATAAAAAATTACCCGCTAATTACATCGCTTTTAGAGCGTGTTGGAGGAACAGGCAAAGTTTCATTTTATAAATGGAGTGATAAAATAAAACCAAAATCTTTGAAACAATTTTTAGCAATTACACCCGAAAATAGTTTGTATGAAGTGGCACTTGCTTTTGATGACAAGGTAATTGATAGCACACACATAAAAGGGAGGGTAAAAATTTCGAATAAAAATTATGTTTCCGCACCAAGCGCTGCAATTGTTGATTCTACTATTGAATTTGGCGCAACCGTTGTTATAAATGCGAGAGAATTAAAAAACGATAAAAACCTAAAAGCGCTTATTAATTGCTCCATTTTAAACCAACAAAAAATGGATAATTTACAATTGGTTTGTGCCATTACCAACCCTGCCGAAACAGTATATTACCAAAGTTTTTCAATCGCCGATTACATACACACAGCTAATAAATGGGATCATTTAGAATTTCAGTTTGTATTACCAAATTTTAAAACAACAGCTGATGAAGTAGCAATATATTTGTGGAATCCATCGAAAACGCTTGTTTATTATGATAATTTGGAGGTTTTGATTTATAAATAAAATTACCCACATCCTTTCTAGCTTCTGTATCCAAGAGCATAAAAAATGTTAATGTAGAAAAAAATGTTGCTATCGAGGTGGCAGTTGCAACATTACTCACTCAATAATTTCTCAATAAAACGGTTTGTTTCTAAAACATAATCGATGTATTTATTACCTGTTGCTGGTCCATAAAAGCCGGTATATATTTTTCTGACATACCCTTTTTTATCGATGTAAATAGTAGTGGGAAAAGCCATTACAGCATTAAGCATTGGTAACGCTTCAGAAGCTTGAGCAGCGCCTGTTTTCATCGTAATTAAAAAATCGTAATTGGCATTGAAACGGTTTTTTAAACGAATAACATTTTTTACAGCTTTATCAAAATTATCGGTTCGCTCAAAAGCAAGTGCAATTACCTCAAGTCCTTTGTTGTTATTTTTTTGATAAACGCCTGCCAAAAATTTTGTTTCGTCCATACAATTTGGGCACCATGTTCCCATCAATTGAATGACAACCACTTTGTTTTTATATCTTACATCATTAATCGAAACAGCTTTACCCTCAAGGTTTTTAAAGCTAAAATCCACTTTAGTAAAACCTGTTTTTAAATACGTAAGCGAATCGGGATTGCGTAATTGAAATTGATTGTTTCGTTTTGCAATCCATGTTTCATGGCCACTAAGACCAGAATAAAAATGACCATTTACAATACTATCACCTTTTATTTTTCCAGTAAACAAAAAAGCATGCGCACCATCAAAACAAGACAAAGCAAAAGAGTTATTTTCTTCTACAGCTCCACTTAAATAACGATAATCGCCTGTTTCGGTAGCAAATGTACCAGTAATGTTTTTAGATAAAGTAGCTTGATTAAATACACCAAGCGCTTTAGATGCATCCTTACTGTTTGGGCTAAAATCGCATTCCCAATTTCCTTGCAAAGAACATTGATTTTTAGATGGCCTGTAATCTTCG
>CAIQHW010000334.1 GCA_903871715.1 uncultured bacterium | reverse complement strand
GTTTTTCTTTTTCTTCTTTTAAAAATCCTCTCACTGTAAAAATTATTTGAAATAAAACAATTGTGAAACCGATGAAACCTAGATTCATCAATACTTGTATGAAAGTGTTGTGTGTCATGTGCGCTGTGTAAGTGTGCACACTTCCGAATGTATCGGTGTAATTAATCCGCATGAAACCGAAGCCCAGCAAAGGTTCACGAGGCAATCCTTCAGTAATTAATGCCACCCAAAATGGACCACGACCAGTGAAAGTTAGGATGTCATCTAAACCACCTTTTCGCAAAATTAATTTTGAAATTGCAATCGGGATAACGGCTATAACACCAATGTAGGTAAGGATTTCGAGCTTAGTATTTTTTGCTGCACGAATGTGAAAGAAGATAATCAACAACAAACCAACTAATGACGAACGTGATTTTGTCATGATTAATCCAACGCCTAAAATCAGAATTTTAAAAATCGTCCAAGCCTTTTGCGGCTTGCGATACAAGTCGAAAATGATACATGAAATTCCTAAACCACAATACATTCCTAATTCATTTGGGTTCATGATGTAGCCACCAAGTCTTCTGTCTTCTCCTCCTTCCACCAATCGAAAATAGTGGTCAGGGTCAACAATCATCCCGACCGTAAAAATCAACATGATGACGAATGAAATATTCCCCATCAAATTGTAGAAGCGAATATTTTGGTTCGGAAAAAATTCATCGAGTAAATACAACGATTTAATAAAATAGTACGCGAAAATAAATCCGGCAATATCCATTGCCCACTGCAATGCACTGTAACCAATGTCAGTGCTCCAACTGAATGAAATCAAGCCCAGCAGCAGATAACAAGCATACAAACCGATTGACATTTCGTTGTTGAATTTGAAAGAATCAACTGCGCCTTTGCTGATAATTTTTCTATAAATTATTATCGAAGCCACTGCCATAAATACACGAGCAGATGTTTTGAAAACACGAGTAACGATAACGCTATCATTCCATGTAAAATAGCTTGCAATCATTATGAACAACACGATATGCAACCAGAAGTTGGTTTGCTTCAGGAATTTTTCATGCGTAATATTTGTATTGATTGACTTCAAATTTTATTCGTGCATTCGTGGATTTTAAAAATATAGTTCATCAAATTTTTTTACCAAAATTTTCCAATCAAATTCTGCTGCCACCATTTGAATAGCATTTTCAGCAATGGTTTCAACACCTTCTGATTTTATTTTTTCAAAAATATTTTCAATAGCGTTACTCAAATTTTCTGCATTCAATTCTAAAATACTTTCTCCGCATTGATGCTTTACAATTACATCGCCAACATTTGTTGCATCCGTTACAACGGCTGGAATGCCCATTGCACAAGCTTCTAACACGGCTGATGGCAAACCTTCATTTCTAGATGGATGAGCAAACACATTTAGCTGTTGCAATAATTCATTTTTCTCATCACCGTATTTGCTGCCCCAAAATTTTATTCCTGAAATATTGTTTGCTGTAATTTTTTCTTCAAAACATTTTCTTTCATCGCCGTCGCCAATCAACCACAATTCAGCATCGGCATATTTTTTTTGCAATAAAACGAAAGCATCAACCAATATATCCAATCCTTTTGTGTACACATCTAATCTGCCGCAAAAACCAATCAGGTGTTTTACGTTATCTTTTGAAATAGGCTTAAATACAGGTATTTCAAAGCCATAAGGAATTAATTTCCACTTATCAGTTTTGTAAATAGTTTGCAAACCATCTACTTCACTTTTGCCAATGCAATGAATAAATTTAGCCCACTGCAATATTTTTTTTTCAAACAAAGCGATGTAAAATTTTTTGGTAAAAGCACTTCGTTGCATCGCAATCACATTGTAAGCGCCATGTGGTGTAAACACAAATGGGATTTGATTTTTGTGTAAAAATTTAGCAGCCGAAAATAAAGTTGGAATGTATCCGCCATGCAAATGAAAAATTGCTTTCCCTTTTTTTTCAATGATGGCATCTTTCAATTTTTTATCTAAACGAAATTGATTTTTTTGTACCTGAAAAAGTTTTGTTATGAAATTTCTTTCAGGATAATTATGAATGGTGTCTTCTGCAATGCCATATACAGCAACACTTTTCCCTGCAATGGCTTGTTCGGTAGCTAATTGATAAACCACTTTATTTACGCCATTCATCCGTTGCGGATTAGCCTTCCCTAAAATGAGATGAATGATTTCCATGTAGCAAAATGATTTTTCTTTAACACCCAAAGCCAGTAACTAACTAAAATAATTTGCGAACAAAAAATACCAACCACCACACCTCTTACTTGCCATTGATGAATGATGATGTATGCCGTAAGCAAACTAAAAGTGGTAGCCATAACATATCCGATGAAATAATTTCTGTTCAATTTCAAAACTCTAATTGCAATGCGAACGGGATAGCCAAACACAATCACCATTTGCGTTAGCGCCAATCCGATGATGACGTAAAAATGTTCAGGAGTGGTTTCTATTTTTAATAATCGTAAAAGTGGCTGCGAAAAAATAACGATGAGCAAAATTATTGGAATTGCTGTTTTGAACAATTTTAGTAGCAATGTTTTTAAGTATAAAAATGTGTTGGCTGTGTTCGATGTTGTTTCTGAAACCTTTGGCAACGCATAGCTTTCAACAGCTTGCATAAATACATTGATGAATCCGAATAAATATTGCCCAATCCTCAAAGCGCCCAATGCTGCTGCACCGAGCCACCATCCGGCTGAAACTACGAAAAAATTTCCTGATAGCCATTGCATCAAAGCTGAAAGCAACATCCACCTTGATTGATTGTAGTGCAAAGAAAATGCGTATTGAATTTGTTTCCAATTATACATTTTTGGTTTTGCCCAAAACAGTGCGATTAGGATTGCAGGTGCAAAGCTCAAAGCGCATATCCAAAGCGTACTTTCAAGCGTTAATGAATTTTTAAGCGCAAAAAATAAAAGGAATATAAGTTGTCCGATGTTGTTAATAGCATCAATCAAAAATGCTTTTGATGCAGCATTGATAGTAACAAAATATCTGCGATAAAAATCTTGCAGCAAAAATAAAACAATGTTCAAACCCACTACCAATGAATATTTCGACAATTCGTTGTTTTTAGAAAAGTGATAATAAGCCATTGAGCCAAAAACTACCAAGAGCAAAAAAAGATACTGAATACTCAAAATTCCATTCACATATTTTTGTTGGTCGCCTTTTTTTGTTTGATGATACATCACCTGAAATACTCCACTGATAGCGGATTCCTGCAATGACAATAAAAATAATTGCCCTAAAATCATCACTGAAAAATAACCATAATCAGTAATTCCGAGTTGACGGGCAATTAAAAATTGTGTAACAAAAGTAGTTCCACTCACCACTGCTTGGTCAGCCATCACCCAGTGTTTGGCAGTAAGTGGAAAAATTTTAAGCATCTGATTTCTTACGGTTAAGCCATTGTTTCAATTGTGAAAACAATGTGGGCGTATACCCTGCACGATTCAACACATAACTCACATTTGGGATGCTGATTTTTTGGAAGGTGTCGTCGGCTTCTTCCATCGTTTTCTTTTCTGTTCGGCGGCTATCTAACACAAAGAAATTTACGTTTGATTCTTTCATCAACATCAATGAAGAGGAATCATTTTTTGTACTTAAATTTTGGATGATAACCACATCAAATTCCTGCAACCATTTTTCAGTTAATGACGTCCAAACTGTTGGCAGTCGCCAGTTTTCACGAATGGTTGGCAAACTTAAAAATTCATGATTAGCATATTCCGATTTCATTCGCCCATCGGCACTGATGTACAAAACTTTTTTGCCTAATCGAGTGATGGCTTCAGCCAAACCCGAAGCATTGGTTCGCTTACCTTCTTTATCATTCATGGATGAAATGCTGACAACTAAATTTTTCAACTCGTGATTCAAATTCAGTTCCAAAGCCCATTTGGTGAAGAAAGTATTTTTCTCATTTTGATTTTTGAAATAAGGAATAGAATAAGAAATGGATGTGTCGGAATTTTTATAAATCACATTTTCATCACTCACTCTGCCTTTCATAAAATGCACAAAATAAATTCCGAAGATGGCAAACAACAATCCCATAAAACCTCCAAAAGCCTTTAACAATGAAGCATTGGGAGAAACTGGTGTTTGTGAAACTTCACCAAAAGTAATGATACGATGAAATGAAATAGTAGCAGCTCGAGCAATTTCAGCATCGGTTTTTTTCTCGTGCAAGAAGCGATAAATTTGTTCGTTCATGTTGAAATTTCTTTCCAAAATTCTTAACTCTTTTTCTTTGGTTGGAAATCCATCAAATGCATGCTCTGATTCAGCAATGCTTTTTTGTAAATCTTTGTATCTGATTTGCAAATTAATTTGTGTGTTGTGAACCCCTTCAATTAAATAAGAACTGATATCTTTTAATTTCTTTTCAATCACTTTCACTTTGTCATTTTCTGGAGTGTATCTCAATAATAAATCTGTTCGTTCCAACTGCAAAGCCTTGATTTGCTTGGTCATTTCACTACTCAATAAATCATTGTATGCTTGAAAATCGGGCGCTAATTCTAAAAATTTATCCTTACCATTTTTTAAATAATGATACAAACTAAGATCG
>CAIQHW010000333.1 GCA_903871715.1 uncultured bacterium | reverse complement strand
CAATGCAAAAGTTTTAGTTTACTATGCAGGTCATGGATTACCAAATGAGGAAACAAAGGAACCATATATTTTACCAGTAGACGTATCGGGTGCAAACTTTGAAGTTGCATCAATAAAATTATCTGATTTTTATAAAAAAGTAACCGAAAATTCATCAAAACAAGTTACTGTCTTTATTGACGCTTGCTTTAGTGGCGGTGGAAAGGATGCTGGTTTAATTGCAAGTAGAGGTGGTATAAAGGCAAAATTGAAATTGGATTATGTAAAAGGAAATTTTGTGGTTTTTAATGCCTGTAAAGATGACCAATCTGCCTTACCTTATGAAGAGCAGCATCATGGCATGTTTACCTATTTCGTACTAAAAAAAATCATGAATGAAAAAGGGAGTATTGAATTAGGGGAATTGGCTAATTATTTAAAAGATAAAGTTTCTACTGAATCACTTAATAGAAATAGCAAAAAACAAGAACCTCAAATTTTATTCGGAGAAGACGCTAAAGTAATTTGGGAGCATACTAAGTTGTAATTTAGCAAATGAGCTATCACATCAACAGTGAAACTCAACCCTATGATTTTATTTTTTTCGGTTTTGCTTACATGCGGCACATCAGAAATATAGCCGTCTGGAAACGTCATTATTCTTTCTCGTTCTAAAACACTTGGCACTCTGTAACAGCCATTTGGAAAAGCATATTCATCCTTGTTGCCTCTAGCTTTTCCATTATAACCACTGGCTTTTAAAATGTTGGGATATGCCTTTAGTTTTTCTTCAATTGGCAACTCAGCAAATTCTTTTTCTTTGAAAATAATGTTGCCCATATCGTATTTGTAGTACCTAAATATTCCGTTGGTGGCTGTTACATTTGATGACAATAAAACGTTTGCTTTTTGCTTATCTACGTAGCCATTCACAACAATATCTTGATAGCTTTTGCCTGTTGGTATTGGTACACTTACGTTCGGAATGTTAGTCCAATAAAGCCTTCTTCGATGTGCTGGTGAAACCAATGCTGAATCAATCTTTAGCAGTTGTAAATCATCAAATATATTTCCCAAAGCACCAGTAATTTGGTCTCTGTTTTTCTTAGTCATACTAGCCACATTTTCCATCAAAAAATATAACTTCTTATTTGTTGGTTGAATTGAATAAATCGCTGACATTATTTTAATTGCTTCATAAAATAAACTTGAATCTGGACCTTCTAATCCACTTCTGTCTTTGGTATTGACACTGCTTAATTGTGTGCAAGGTGAACCAAAAATCACCAAATCAACATGGTCATAATCGAACCCACTTATTTTTCTAACGTCACCAATTTTGTGAAATCTTGTATCGGCAGAATAATGAAAATCTTGAACAGCAATTGCATGTTTATCTATTTCACTTGAGTAATAATTTTTGATTTTTATTCCAGCACGTTCTAATGCTACAAATGCTCCGCTGCAACCATCGAACAGCGAAAGCACATTTATTCCTTCTTCATTTTTGAACATAATATTTATCGTTTCTTATAAATATTTGCCCACGTCAAAAAAGCCGTGTTTTGCTATGGATAAAATCGGCTACCACCTTGCAATCCGCCGCCATAGCGGAGCTTAATTAAAAATATTTTTTTAAAAAAAGTGATAAAAAGCTGGCGCACGTGAAAAATACGTATGATACTCACGTAAATAATCATGCAAAATCAATCGTTAGAAATCGCTCGAACAATTCAAAGTCAATTAATGGGAATGGGAAAAATTAAAGTATGGAGTTGGGGTGCACATGCTTGGACAGTAGTGGAAAATGGCTTAGCCTTCAAGGTGCAAGGCTTTAAATTTAAGGGCATCGTAAAAATTGTATTGATGCCATCAGACACCTACACCATACAATTCATTAAAAACAAAAAAGTAGAAAAAGAATACACAGAAGTTTACTTTGACCAACAGGTTGACCTTATTGATGAGTATGTAGAATTCACAGGTGAGAAATACGAACAGGATGTAAATAATGCAGTCTATAATTTTTAATCAATCCATTTTACAATGAACCCACAAACAAAATATACCGAACAACAGAGCCAATTGAAAAATGAATTGGCTTTGCTTTCCAAAAAAATAAAAATGCACGAAAAGAAATTTAAAACGAACCCAACCAATTGGGGATTTGTTGGCGACCTAGGATTTGTGTTGGAAAAAATAAAAGAAGTAAATCAATTTCTACAACCATAGTTTTTTCATCAGCTATTTTAAAGCCCTACATTTTTTGTAGGGTTTTTTTTATTTGTAAAATATTTTGCGATACTCTGGCGCATGTCATTTTTTCCTTCGATACTCGTGTCGTAACGAATTACAAACACTCGATTAAAATCCGTCACGATGAACAATTTTATTGGTTATTTTAGAGTATCAACACAAAATCAAGTAAGAGCAGACCAAACAAGTCTTGGAATTGAATCACAGAAAACAGCAGTCAAAAATTTTATCGGCACGTCTGGAATTCTTGTAAAAGAATTTATTGAAATTGAATCGGGCAAAAATAACAACCGACCAATTCTTGAACAAGCCATTCAAGAAGCCGAAAAAACTGGAGCTACATTAATCATTGCAAAAATTGATAGGCTATCAAGGGAGGTTTCATTTTTATTTCAATTAAAACAGCGAATTCAAAATAGTGGGGTAAAAATAAAATCGTTGGATATTCCAAACATGGACACACTCAATTTAGGAATCTATGGAACCATTGCCCAACACGAACGTGAAACAATTAGTTTGCGAACAAAAAATGCGCTGGCAGAATTAAAAAAGAAGGGTGTGAAATTGGGCAAGCCAGAAAACCTAACACATACAGCCAGATTGAAAGGTCAGCAAGTAATAAAACTGAATGCTATCAACAATGATAGGAATAGACAAGCCCAAGCGATTGTTGTTGGCTGCAAAGAAAAAGGCATGTCGTTTAACGAAATTGCAGACTATCTCAATAAATTAAATTTCAGAACTCGAAACAACAAAGCGTTTTTTGCTACCAGCGTTAAACGACTTTTCGACCGCTCGAAAATTTTATCTCCCTTGCCATAAAGGGTTTTAAGGGTTTTTTAAAATTTCAACTTGCACCTATTAAAATAAATTAGTATTTTTGTATTACTTTAATGGATAATT
>CAIQHW010000332.1 GCA_903871715.1 uncultured bacterium | reverse complement strand
TCAGACGTGTGCTCTCCGATCTAGGAAATAGTAAAAGGGTGCATCCAAAAAAATGCAATTGCTCAAAAGGGTTTGTATGAAAAGTTTTCGCGGAAGATGATGGGCGTTTGTTTGCGTTATTGCGAAAGCCAGGAGGAAGCAGAAGATGTTTTGCAAAATGGTTTTGTAAGTGTTTTCGAAAACATACAAACCTATAAAGGAACAGGCGCTTTTGAAGGCTGGGTTAGAAAAATAATTGTTAATGCCGCGTTAACCAATATTCGAAAAAACAAAAAATTTAAACAGAATATTGCTTTGGAAAAAGTCGACTTTATGTTGCCTTCATTAACTCACACAGGAGAAGAATTTGCAGCAAAAGACCTCTTGAAAATTATTCAAACATTGCCCCCGGGATTTAGAACAGTGTTTAATTTATATGCAATAGAGGGTTATTCCCATAAAGAAATTGGAAAAAAGTTAAATATATCAGAAGGAACCTCTAAGTCTCAATATTCGAGGGCTAAAGCGTATTTACAAAAAATTATTCCCAATAGATAATTATTGAAGATGGAAAGTAATGAGATAGAAGACAGGTTCAAAAAGTCATTTGAAAATTTTGAAGCCGATGTAAGTCCAAGTGTTTGGAAGAATATTCAAATAGCGTTGAAGGGTTTTGCTTTTGGTGTTGTTATTAAAACCCTGATAAATAAAGTGGGAACCAAGGTAATTGCTGCTATTTTTGCTTCTGCAGTTGCAATTGGTGGCACAGTTGCAGTTGTAAATTGGACAAGGAGCGCGGGTAACAAACACCAACCACATGTTAAAAAGTTGGTTCAACAAAAAATTGAAAACAAGCCTGTTGCAATTGTTTTAAGAGAAAACGAAAAAAACATACACCCAAAAACAGAAGCAACCACACTGTTACTAAAAGACACAAACCCTTCTAAACCGATTGCTATAATTAGATCCAATGCAAGTAGTGGATTGGCACCATTAATTGTTAATTTAGAAAATTTAGGCGTTGGCAAAAACAATAATTGGACATTTAGTGATGGGAAAAGGGGATGCAAAAAAAGCAATACGTTGCATATTTTCGAATCACCAGGAACGCACACCGTTTATTTATCATCAACAAACAATAGTGGACAAACGGCCATAGACAGCCTTAAAATTGATGTGAAAGGAAATCTCCCTTTACCAATAGAGTTTTCTCCTAATGGCGATGGTGTTAATGATGATTTTATTTTAAACAGTAAAAACATTGCAAAAATGCAAGCCATTATATATGATAAGGATGGAAATGTAATTAATAAATGGGATGCTATTGATGGAAAATGGGATGGTAGAAATTTAATGAATAAAGGTGTTGCAGATGGAATCTATTTTTACATTATAAATGCAGAAGGGCTTAATGGAAAAAAGTGATTTGAAGTTAAAGGACAGAAGTTGAAACAACTTTTGGATTCGTTTTCATACTTTTTATGGAATTGAAAACATTTGAATTAAAAAAAAATCCCTCAGCATATTGTGGAACCACAATG
>CAIQHW010000331.1 GCA_903871715.1 uncultured bacterium | reverse complement strand
TCGGCATCGGCATCGGCGTGTTTGCAGGCAAATCTTTTTTCTCGAAAAATTTTAACGCACAAAAAGAACAAGCCGAAAAAGAAGCAGCACTTCTAATCGAAAACGCTAAAAAAGAAGCTGAAAATTTAAAGAAAGAAAAACTTTTAGAAGCCAAAGAAAAATTTCAACAAGCCAAATTAGCCGAAGAAAAAGAGATTAATCAGCGTTCGATAAAATTGGAAGAACGCGAACGACAACAAAAACAAAAAGAGCAATCGCTGAATCAAAAATTAGAATCAGCCAACAAAAAAGAGCAAGAGTTGGATGTGTTGAAAGACAATACGAAAAGACAGTTGGAGTTGGTAAACGAAAAAAAAATCGGCGTTGGATAAGCAACACGAAACGATGGTAAAAACGCTTGAAAAAGCTGCCAACATGAGTGCCGCCGATGCCAAAACACAATTGATTGAATCCTTGAAAGCCGAGGCATCTTCGGTTGCTTCATCGCACATCAAAACGATTATGGATGAAGCCAAATTAACAGCGAATAAAGAGGCGAAAAAAATCATCATCCAAACTATTCAACGTACAGCCCAAGAGCACGCCATTGAAAATTCTATCAGCAGTTTTCAATTGGAAAGTGATGAATTAAAAGGTCAAATTATTGGGAGAGAAGGTAGAAACATCCGGGCCTTGGAAGCGGCTACTGGTGTGGAGTTTATCGTGGATGATACACCTGATACGATTATACTTTCTTGCTTCGACCCAGTGCGCCGCGAAATTGCACGATTAAGTTTGCAACGCTTGGTTACTGATGGAAGAATTCATCCTGCCCGTGTGGAAGAAGTGGTGGAAAAAACGAAGAAGCAGATGGAAGACCAAATTGTTGAAATTGGCGAACGAACTTGTGTTGAATTGGGTATTCATGGTTTGCATCCCGAGTTGATTCGGATGGTAGGCAGAATGCGTTATCGCTCATCTTACGGACAAAATTTATTGCATCACAGCAAAGAGGTGGCTAACATGAGTGCCGTGATGGCAGCGGAATTGGGGTTGAATCCAAAGTTGGCAAAACGTGCAGGATTGTTGCACGATATTGGCAAAGTGCCAGAAATTGAACAAGAATTATCGCATGCTTTATTGGGTGCAAAATTAGCTGAGCAATACAACGAACATCCAAGTGTGGTAAATGCCATTGGCGCACATCATGATGAAATGGAAATGAAATTTGTGATTTCGCCCATCATTCAGATTTGTGATAGCATCAGCGGTGCAAGACCTGGTGCACGTCGTGATACATACAATCAATACATGCAGCGTATTAAGGATTTAGAAAACTTGGCGCAAAGTTTTGAAGGTGTTGAAAAAGCATTTGCAGTGCAAGCTGGTCGAGAACTTCGAGTGATTGTAGAAGCTGGAAAAGTGGATGATAAATTAGCAGAGCAAATGAGTTTTGAAATTAGCCAAAAGATTATGAATGAGATGCAATATCCTGGTCAAATTCGTGTTACCGTTATCAGAGAAACACGAGCTGTAAATATTGCCCGATAATTTTTTACAAAAAAATAAAATCTTGAATCCCTCAATGGTAAAGCTGTTGAGGGATTTTTTGTAAAATAGCGAAAAGAATTTTTACAAAAAAATAATCTTACTTTACCCTTTCAAAATAAAATTGCACAATGACTTTTGATGAATTAAACTTGAATAAACCATTACTGAATGCATTAAATGATTTAGGCTTAACAACCCCTACAACCATTCAGCACAAGGCGTTTGCGCCCATAATGTCGGGCAGAGATATGGTGGGTATTGCACAAACTGGCACTGGCAAAACATTAGCATATCTATTGCCCAGCCTGCGTTTGTGGCAATTTTCAAAAGAAAAACAACTGCAGATTTTGATATTAGTTCCAACTCGTGAATTGGTGGTGCAAGTGGCAGCTGAAGTTGAAAAACTAACAAAATACATGAGTGTAAATGTGGTAGGTGTGTTTGGTGGCGGCAATATCAATACACAAGCGGCGCAAATAAAACAGGGCGTAGATGTAATGGTAGCAACGCCTGGCAGGTTTTTAGATTTGGTGCTAAATTATTCATTGAAATTAAAATCAGTAAAAAGATTGGTGATTGATGAAGTGGATGAAATGTTGGATTTAGGTTTTAGAACACAACTAACAAGAGTGTTAGATTTATTGCCACCTAACCGTCAAAGCTTGATGTTTTCTGCTACCATGACGAATGATGTAGAAGCTTTGATTCAAACTTTTTTCAAACACCCACAATTAATAGAAGCTGCTCCCACAGGCACTCCGGTTGAAAATATTTTGCAAATTGGATATCCAGTTCCTAATTTTTATTCCAAAATAAACTTGTTGTATACCTTGCTACACAACGATTTGGAGATGAAAAAAGTGTTGGTATTTGTGGCTACAAAAAAGCAAGCCGACTTACTTCATGAAACTTTGCAAGCAAAAATGCCCAACGAAAATATCGGCATCATTCATGCCAACCGAGCTCAAAATGTGCGCTTTGCAGCGGTGAATTTATTTAAAGAAGGCGTAAACAGAATTTTAATTGCGACCGATATTTTAGCTCGAGGTATGGACATTTCGGAAGTAACCCACGTGGTTAATTTTGATATGCCCGATGAGCCAGAAAGCTATATCCATCGAATTGGTAGAACGGGTAGAGCTGATAAAAAAGGTAGCGCAATTAGTTTCATTACCAAAGCCGAAATTGAAAATCAGCAAAAGGTGGAAAAACTAATGAAGTTGAAAATTAAGATGAAACGATTTCCTACTGGCATCGAAAAATCGAAGGAATTAATTGCAGATGAAATGCCAGTGGACAACATGAAAATCATCAAAATAAAACAGCAACTTTCTGGTCCATCGTTTCACGAAAAAAATGAAAAAAACAAAAAGGTAAACGTGATTGTAAGCCACAAAGACCGCATGATGAAAAAGTATGGCAGACCAAAAACTCGTGGTGCAAAACCGAAGCGAAAAAAATAATTGAAAGCTTTGAATGGTTGATGGCAATTGCTATTCAGCAATTTTATTCAAAAACTATACGGGACATTTTTCGTGATAATTAATCAACTCGATATTTGTTTTTGGAAATTCATAACCAGCATATTTCACTGCAATTTCATCCAACACTGCATTGATTTCTTCGCCAGTCATCAACGTTACAAGCTTTAATCTGAAATCTTTGATGTTGGGTAATCCTTTTAAATAATTGGTATAATGTCGGCGCATTTCAAAAATGCCAATCAACTGTCCTTTCCATTCCAACGAGCGTTGTAAATGTTTTTTACAAACCAAAATTCTTTCTTCCATTGTTGGTGGTGGCAATATTTCACCGGTCTTGATGTAATGTTTTATTTCTCTAAAAATCCAGGGATAACCAATCGCTGCTCTACCAATCATTACACCATCCACACCATAACGATTTTTATATTCCACTGCTTTTTGTGGTGAATCAATATCGCCATTACCAAAAATTGGTATTTTAATTCGTGGATTATTTTTCACTTTTCCAATCAACGTCCAATCTGCCGATCCTTTATACATCTGAGCTCTGGTTCTGCCATGAATTGCCAAAGCCTTAATACCCACGTCCTGCAAGCGTTCTGCCACTTCTTCAATGTTGAAACTATTTTCATCCCAACCCAATCTTGTCTTCACCGTTACAGGTAATTTTGTTGATTTCACCACTGCTTTGGTTAATCGCACCATTAAATCTACATCCTTCAAAACGCCTGCCCCTGCGCCTTTCAGCGCAACTTTTTTTACAGGGCATCCAAAATTTATATCCAACAAATCAGGATTTGTAACATCAACAATTTTTGCTGCCATCGCTAAACTATCTTCATCACCACCAAAAATTTGAATACCTACTGGTTTTTCATAATCGAAAATATCCAACTTTTGTCGGCTCTTGATAGCATCTCGAATCAACCCTTCGCTGCTGATGAATTCAGTGTACATCAAATCTGCGCCATTGTCTTTACACACGGCTCTGAACGGAGGGTCACTTACATCTTCCATTGGTGCCAACAGCAATGGAAATTCGGGTAATTCTATGTTGCCTATTTTTATCATCAAAAAATTAGCCGCAAAAATACAATGAATAAAGGCGGATAAAAAATGCTAAAAGAACTTTTTTATAAAAGAATAAATATTGAAGTCGGCTTCGGCGCTGTGTTTTGCTAATTCTTGCTGAAATTTTTCTTTGTTCAAATTTTTCATTCTTCTTTGCTGAATCAGCCGCCCAGCCTTATCAGTTAATAGTTGTAGC
>CAIQHW010000330.1 GCA_903871715.1 uncultured bacterium | reverse complement strand
TTTCTTGATTTCTTTTTTCTGAATTAATTTTCACAAATTACCAATAGCAAAACACTCCCAAGATGTTGATGTGTTAGGCTATTGGTAATTGTTGTTTATTGATTTCACCCATCCTCAATTCCGCATTTTTTTGTTTCAAAAATTTATTTTGAAACAAGGTTTTATTCTTAATGGCTTTACTAAAATTATTTAGCATTGAACAAAGAACTGATTGTTAATGCAACCGCAAAAGGCGTAGAAATTGCGTTGTTGGAAGACAAAAAATTAGTGGAATTTCACCACGAAAAAACCGATAACCAATTTAATGTTGGCGATATTTATTTGGGCAAAGTTTCCAAATTGATGCTGGGCTTAAACGCAGCTTTTGTAGAGGTTGGGCACGACAAAGAAGCATTTTTGCATTACACCGATTTAGGTCCGCAAGTGCGCTCGTTGATGAAGTTTACAAACAATTGTATCAACGGAAATCAAGGAAAATTATTGAAAGGTTTTTCGATGGAACCTGAAATTGTGAAAACGGGAAAAGTGAACCAAGTGTTGCAAGCCAAGCAAACTATTTTGGTTCAAATTTTAAAAGAACCCATCAGCACAAAAGGTCCTCGATTGAATTGCGAAATTTCGATGCCGGGCAGATTTTTGGTGCTTACGCCATTTTCCAACACGATTAGTATTTCCAAAAAAATCGACTCTCGAGATGAGCGTCAACGCTTGATTAATATTATTGAAAGCATTCGCCCTGAAAATTTTGGCGTAATTGTTCGTACTGCTGCCGAAAATAAAAACACAGCTGAGTTGCATCAAGATATGCTGCAAATGCTTGCTAAATGGGAGGCGATGCAGAGTGAATTGATGAATGCCTTTGCTCCGAAAAAAGTTTCGAGTGAGTTGGATAAAACATCTTCTATTTTACGAGATTTATTGAGCGACAGTTTTAATCGCATTTTGGTCAACGATAAAACGATGTTGCAAGATATTAAAGCATACATCACCAACATTGCGCCTGGCAAGGAAAACATAGTGCAGATGCACAATGCAGCCATGAGCATTTTTGATGCCACGGGTGTTACTTTGCAAATAAAAGCGGCGTTTGGCAAGCAAGTGAGTATGCAAAATGGTGGTTCGCTCATCATTGAAAAAACGGAAGCATTGCATGTGATTGATGTAAACAGCGGACATAATTTGGGAAGTTCACGAGGTGACCATGAAGAAAATATTTTGAAAATAAATTCGGATGCAGCTCGTGAAGTGGCTCGGCAACTGCGATTGAGAGATATGGGCGGTATTGTGATGGTTGATTTTATTGATATGCGCAATCCAAAAAGCCGAGTGGAATTATTTAACGTAATGAAATCGGCGATGAATGTGGATAGAGCCAAACACACTGTTTTGCCGCCGAGCAAATTTGGATTGATGCAAATTACACGACAACGTGTTCGACCCGAAGTGCAAATTGCAACAGCTGAAGTTTGCCCAACTTGCAATGGCACAGGAAAAATTGGTGCCAGCATTTTGTTGATTGATGAAATTGAAAAGGCATTGCATAATGTGTTGGTGCATCAAAATCATGCAAAAATAATTTTGGTGGTGCATCCATTTATTGAAGGTTATTTGAAACGTGGATTTATCAATAAAAACTGGCAGTGGATGATGAAATACAAAAAGAAAATCACCATTCAATCAGATGCCAATATGCCATTAACCGAATACCGATTTATTGATAAAAATAAAGAGGAAATAAAATTGGGGTAAAATAAAAAAAGCGCAAAATTTATTTTGCGCTTTTTTTT
>CAIQHW010000329.1 GCA_903871715.1 uncultured bacterium | reverse complement strand
GCTGAAAGAGGCACAGAAGGTGGATTTGGTGTTTCAATATGAATAGAAGCACAAGGGCTTAAAATTGGTGTACCAGTTCCAGTAGTACCTAAATCATATACATTAAACTCTAACCTTGGCTGAACACAGGTGGGATGGCCTATATTATTCATAACTGCAGCATATCTATATATTAAAGATGAGTTAGAAGAATTGACAAGAAAAACTGTTTCCACACTTTCAGCACTATCATTTACTGCTTCATCTCCTATTTTTAAAGAATAGTTATTAATACACGAAGATGGACAAACTATAGGTAAGCCGCTAAAAGGATCAGTCCCAATTGTTGAAATACCTAAAATATTTGAATAAATAGCAGATGCAGAAGAAACAACTTGTATTCTTGAATTGGTAGCAATTTGATAATTATTGCCCAAACTTACACATGCATCTAATGGTGCACATGGTGTTGCACTTCCACCTGGATTACCTGCTGTACATCCTGACCCACCACTTATGTAAGAATGCCATCCTGTTAAATTACCCAATTCAAAACCAATGTTTGGTGCGGTAGATTGTGCAAAAACGGTATGGTTTAAAATTAAACCACCCAGAAGAAGTAATATTGAAAGTAGCTTTTTCATTGTTAATAATTTTAGTTTTTAAGTTAAAAAGAAAAGGTAAAAGGTTGGTATAAAGAAAATTATTTTTCGTTGATTGGTATGTTAGTGATTTCAAAACCACTTGTTGCAAATGCATTTTTCAACTCCACGTTTTTGCTTAAAGTAGTTTTTTCATCCAAATAAATTAATACTCTTTTATTTTCTGTTACATTATTTGGCTCTACACTCAACACACCTTTAACATTTGTTATGTTCTTTTTCAATGCGATTAAATCCATAGGTTGTTTATCGTCTGTTTCAAAAACATAAATTCGCCAGTGACGAACGGAATTATTTGCTTGGTCAATAATCGAAATTTTTCTTGGGGCATTTTTTTGCGCAAAAGTGCTAGAAGAAATTCCCATTAAAAACATCGAAGCGATAAGAATGATAATCTTTTTCATAACTATTTTGATTTTTAAATTGTTTACAATTATTTAATTTACTCTACAAATTTCGACAAAAATCTTGAAACAAACAAGTACATTTTTAAGCCATTCTACGCACCCATTTTTCGCTCTATCTAACAAGAGTTACGTTTCCTTTTTTGGTTTTTGTCATTCCATTTTTATCTGTTGCAACTACATGAAATACATACACATCTTGCGGTTGCGGCTTACCATTAAAAGTTCCATCCCAACCTTTTGCTTTTAAATCATTAGTGGTATAAACCATTTCGCCCCAGCGATTATATACCTCGAAAGTATTGAGTGTTACAAAATCTTTGTCAATCAAAAAGAAATTATCATTATTACCATCGGCATTTGGGCTAAATGCACTGGGTACGACTAACTCGGGGCAATGTACTAAATCAATGTAAATGGAATCGGTGTTGGTGCAACCATTTTTATCAGTAAAGAAAACATAAACATAGTTGCTTTTTGGTGTTGAATAAACAGGGTCTAAACAATTGCTGCATGACAAACTTCCAATATCATTTTTGGTAAACCAATGTGCTGCAATAATATTACTATCGGCATAAAAGCTAACATGAAAACCACCACTGGAACAAGCTTGCACCGAATCTAACAAATGAATGTTAGGCTGCTCTACATCAACTGGCAAAATCAATTCGTTGGCTGGGCATTGAAAACTTGTACCAACTTTCAAATGTACATAATACGTTCCTGTTTTGCTATAAATGTGAGTAGGATTTTGCAAAATGGAAGAATCTAACCAGTGAGAAATAGTGTCTCCAAAATGCCATTTCCATTTATCAATTTTTTCGGGTGCATAATGGCTTTCGCTTTTATCTATCATCAACACCGGATAGCCCACACATGCTGGATTTGGTGAAGAAACAAAAATGGAAGTAGGCTTTGGTACAGGACGAAGTGTGTCGTAAATATCTACCGAACATGCAGAAGAACTAGGAAAAATAGTTACATCATAAATCATGGTATCATGCACATCAATGTTGGAAAGAAACAAACTATCTTGCCCCTGCGCAATAAAAGGTGGTCCAGTGCCTAAAGTATCCCAAATATAATTTAAGAACCCTTTTGGAGCAAACATAGTAGCAAAGTTATCACCTGGGCAATAATGATTAACAATGTTGAAAGAACTGCATTCTAAATCAATATAGGCATACCCAAAATGCCCCCCTTGGGAACAATCGCCAGTGGAGAATTCTAATTCTACTAAATGATTTACAAGATGAACAAGATTAATAGTAACTGGTAACCAACTTGAACAACTGATTGCACTACCAGTTGTGTTATTTGGTGCAGCAAACCAACCTGATGGCAGATTTGCTGCATCTGGGGTTGGAATAAAAATTGAAGCGCACGTATCTTTTATTTTATTTGGATACAAATTTCCTACTGGTCCTAAATCATAAATATTGAACTCTAATCTTGGTTGCTGGCAATTATCATGTAGTGAAGGATTTTGCATAACAGCTGCATATCGATATGTTAATGCCATTGGAACTGTAACAACAAACTGTGTTCTAAGCGTCTCTGCACTATCCAACACCAATGTATCGCCCAACTTTACAGAAAAATTGTTTACACCAGTCATATAAGGACACACAACTGGCAAACCACTATAAGGGTCAATATTAGGCACTTTGGGATTTGGCACAACCATTACCCTTTTGAAAGTTGCAATTTGTGTATTCATCCCTAAAGAAACACATGCTACCAAAGAGTTGAAAGGATTCGAAGATGATGGTGGATTTGAACAATTAGATGTAGCAGGGGCTGTCCCTGAATTACCAACACTACCGCAGGTGGTAATATCACTACTAATTAATGTTTCCCAATTAGTTAAATCCCCATTTTCAAAGCCAATGTTTGACGGGCAGTAAATTTGAGCAAAAGATTGAAAAGAAAAAAACAACAAACCCAATAGAAAAACACATTTGCCGAGTTTTATTTTTCGTTTTTTTTGTAAAAAAGTTTCCATTAAAATTTGAAAAGATAGTTTTAAAGTGGTTACAAATTTAAACATTATTTGCAAACGCGACAAACAAAATGTAAACATCCTGTTGATAGAACACGGATGACACAGATTGAAAAGATGAACACAGATTTGTTTCCTCTGCAAAATAAATCTGCGAAAATCAGTTGCATCAGTGTCATCCGTGTTCTACCACAAAGTTTTTTATCGCAAATAAATCTTGCACCATCATGCAATCAAAATGTTTTTTAGGGCAAGTATCAAAACCAATTTTTGAACAGGGGCGACATTTTAAATCCATTACTTCGGAGTTGAGAAACAAATCGTTTTGCAAATAAGGCTGCATACCAAATTGTGGAATGGTATTACCCCAAATGGCAACTATCTTTTTTTGAAAAGCAGCTGCAATATGCATCATACCAGTATCGTGGGTGATGACAGCATCAGCATATTTGATGATAGCAGCTGATTGATGAATAGAAATTTTACCACAAAAATTTTCTAACAATTTTGTTTTTGATACAATAAAATTGGCTGCGGCTTCATCTTCTTTTCCGCCCAACAACACCACATTTTTTTGCAAAGAATTTATCAACTCTACAATTTTTTCTTTGGGCATTTTTTTGGTAGCAAATTGTCCACCAATAGCAAATGCGATGTAATTATTTTTAGCGGAAAATGATTTACCAAAAGCATCATCTTCTTCATTCAAAAAAAAATCAAGCCCTCTCCTATCGCCTTTTATACCAAGCGTTTCCACCGTTTTTAAATAGCGGTCAACAATATGTTCGCTGGGCAAATGATTGATTTTGAAATTGACCATCAACCATTTTTCAAAATTAATTT
>CAIQHW010000328.1 GCA_903871715.1 uncultured bacterium | reverse complement strand
ATTTTTGAAATGGCGTTTGAAAACACTATCGCGATAGCCAAATTCGCAATCACTTAAATTAAATTGAACCATTTTTTTTTCTAAAATAGAAAAAGCTTCGAGCGAATGAAACACATCTTTTAACTCAACTCCGTAAGCACCAATATTTTGAATGGGCGATGCACCAACACAGCCAGGAATGAGCGACAAATTTTCTAAGCCAGCCCAATTGTGTTCGATGCAAAATAAAACAAACTGATGCCAAGCTTCACCAGCAGCAGCTTTTACGAAAACATAACTTTCGTCCTCACCAATTTTTTCGATGCCTTGTATTTCATTTTTGATAACTAAACCATCAAAATTCTTAGTAAATAAAATATTGCTGCCACCTCCTAAAATTAATTTTGGTGTGGAAAAATATTTTTCATCGCCAAAAATATTTTGCAAATCATTCAAATTATTTATTGTACAAAATAATCTAGCTGTAACACTTATTTGAAAGGTGTTGTAGCTTAATAATGGCTGGTGTTGTTCAAGTTTCATGTAAAAAATTATAGAGCAAAAGTAAAATATAGAAATGTGGGCGGAGAAAACTTATCCACATTTTTGAAAAAAAAAATCAGAAACATTTTGTGAAACAACTAATTCAGTTATTTTTGCGCTTCAAATCCAAAACCTATTCACAAAATTCTATTTTTGAAATGATTAAAAAATTAACAAAATTAGCCCTACTGCTCACATTTGTTGTGATGTTGATGAATGGCGTAAGTGCACAAACTCAGTACACAGCCAATTCTTTTGGTTTACAGATTGCCACTACATCACCATACACAGATGTTCGTTCGCATAATATTATGCGCTCTTGGAATACTGGAGGTAAAGGTGAATACAAACCTTATATTGGTGTTCATGCATTACATATGCTGTCGCATGTTTGGGGCATTTATGCTGATGCAGGATATGGTGTGCTACAAGGTGTTATGAACAATAGAGATAAAAGAGGCTCTGGACATGATTATGCTACAGAGGATTATGACCTTTATCAAAGATTAGGATTTACTCGTCAGATTTATGCAAAAACACAATTTGCTGATGCATCGGTAAACTTGTATATGAATATCAGCAACTTGGGTTGGATGACTCGATTGGCGAATAACAAAAATGCATCTATGCGAAAATGGGGCATATATGGATATGCTGGTGTGGGAATGATAACTTTTGCAGCTGGTAAAGATGCTCCAAACAATGCAATTATAAATGCTTTGTATGCTAGCGACCAAGCAGTTATTAAAAGCGAAGAATCTTATTTGCATGGTGGTGCAGTATCTACAAAAAAAGGATTGTTTCATACTTCCGAATTAATTTTCCCAACTGCACTTGGCTTTAAATATCATTTAAGCAATTCTATCGACCTTTCTTTAGAAGCTACTTATAGATTTACAACCACTGATAAATTGGATGGCTTAGTTGATAATGCTATTCCAGCTCCAAGTAATCCTAAGGCTATTGTGTCTTTAAGTCGATATCAAGGTTATGCTAATGATAAATATGCCATGTTAGGATTAAAAATTTCTTACAAATTAAAATGCTGCAAACCTGGGTATAATAATATTGAATGGCACGATCCACAAGAAGCTATCCTACGAAATGTAGATGCTGAAATGGCAAAATTAAAATCTTTGTTAAGTGATAGCGATAAAGATGGTGTGAGTGATGCATTTGATAAAGAACCTAACACGCCAGCTGGAGTTCGTGTGGATGGTGCAGGTCAAGCTTTAGATGTAGATGGGGATGGCGTGGCAGATTATAAAGACGATCAACCATTCTCACCAAAAGGAGCAACAGTTAATCCCGAAAATGGTGTTGCTGTTGATTCTGATAATGATGGCGTTCCAGATGTAATTGATTTAGAGCCTAACTCAAAATCTGGTGCATTAGTTAATTTCCGTGGAGTTACTATTGGTCAACGCGAAGGAGCAACTGCAACATCAACTGCAACAGCTTCTGATAAACCTTTGTTTATTTTCCCATCGGTTTATTTTGATTTAAATTCAAACGAAATTCGACCACAATATTATGATGTACTTTCTGATGCAGCTCGTTCTTTAATCAAATATCCAGATGTTAAAGTTGACATTTTTGGTAATTGTGATGTTAGAGGCGGCGATCAATTAAATAACGATTTGGGTAAGCGTAGAGCAGAGGCTGTAGCTAATTACTTGAAAAAGAACTTCAACATTTCTGCTGATAGAATTAAGATTGTTGAAACTTTAGGAAAAACACACCCTATCTCCAATCAACATCGTCCTAATCGTAGAGTTGATATTTTGTTAGCACAATAATTTTTTTAAAAAAAACTAAAACACCATCAAAATAAATATTAGCATGAAAAAAAGTATCCTCATTGCATTATCATTCATCATTTTCGGAATGGTAAGTGCGCAGAATAACAATTCTTCAACCAGTTCCCAAACTGGTGGTTCTGACTTGTATAAAGGTTGGTCGGCAAGTTTAAATTTAGGCGTAACACAACCTTATACCGATATTAATCAGTTTCAATATCTTAAAACATTTAAAAACAAAAATGAAAATCGTCCAGCATTTCAATTGGGCGTAAAAAAGATGTTTTCTTCTGTGATGGGCTTGCAAGCTGATTTTGCGGCTGGAAGTATTTTGGGTGATTTACGACCAGTACCTAAATCATATACTGGGCATACTGAAGATGCGGCTTATTTGGCTGGTCTTTCTACTGTATTTGGAGCAAATAATGTCAAAGGCGGGATTTATTTTAAAACCAATTTTTATCAAGTATCTACATCGTTGTATTTTGATTTGAATAATTTAGGCGTTACTTTATTCAATGTTAGAAAAGGGTTTTTAGTGAAAAGAAGAGTTGCTTTGTATTCTTATGTAGGAGTTGGGGTGATTCATTTTAATTCTCAAATTAGAACATTAAGAGGTGATTCAGCATTTACCACTTATGGTTCTGGTATTTCTGGAAAGTCATATGAATCTGTTGTACCAGTGGGGTTGGGTGTAAAATATAAATTAAACAATAAAATTAATTTAGGGGTAGAGTATCGCTTAAACAATGTGATGTCTGACAAATTGGATGCATTTATTTATAATGGTACTGGCACATGGTTGCGTCAAGGTGTAAATGATAAATATGGTTATGCAAGTGTTGGTGTAACCTATAATTTTGTGGGTAAAAATCCTGCTGCTGAAAATATCGAATGGTCTAATCCATTAACTGATAAAGTAGATGTAAAACCTTTAACTATGGCCGAAATTTTTGCTGATGCCGATGGAGATGGTATTGCAGATGCATTAGATAAAGAGCCTAATACACCAGCTGGTTGCCGAGTAGACGGTAGTGGTCGTGCATTAGATACAGATGGCGATGGTGTAATTGATTGTAAAGACAAAGAAAAATTATCGCCGGCAGGTTATCCAGTTGATCAAAATGGTGTTGCTCAAATACCTGATACAGATGGCGATGGTGTTGCTGATAATGTAGATTGGGAAATTAATTCGCCAGCAGGTTGCAAAGTAGATGCACATGGTGTTTGTCCTAAAGAAGATAATAAGCCAGTTTGGGGCGGAGCATATAATTTGCCTACTGTTTATTTTGATGTAGATAAATCTTTTGTGAAAAAAGATTACATGATTGAATTGCAACGTACTGCTTTAACATTATTTGCTAACCCAACCATGAAAT
>CAIQHW010000327.1 GCA_903871715.1 uncultured bacterium | reverse complement strand
TACTTCCCTATTTCTAAAAAAGTTAAACCCGTTTTATGTGGTTGATGAATCAGCGAAACCAAAGTTTCAAAATGCTGCGGCTGGTTGATAAAATCAATGTGGTTTACATCAATCACCACAATTTTTTGCAGCGGTTGGTTTTTAAAGAAATTAAAATATTGCTGCTCGATATTGGCTAAATAATCATCGGCAATGTTTTGCTCATAGCTTCGCCCACGTAGCGCAATGTTTTTTTGCAATTGTTTTACATCGCAATGCAAATACACAATTAAATCTGGTGCTGGCAGTGTTTTATAGATAATGTCGAAAATACGAGTGTATAGCTTAAATTCGTCCTCGGTTAAATTGATTTGGCTAAATAACAGTGATTTTACAAACAGATAATCTGTTATAACGCCGTTATAAAAGAAATCTTGCTGCGTAGTCATTTCGCTTAATTGCTGAAACCTTTCGGCAACAAAAAACAACTCAAATGGCAAAGCAAATTTATCGGGCTGTTCATAAAATTTTGAAATAAACGGATTGTCGGCAAATTGCTCCAGCACCAATTTTGCATTCCATTTTTCAGCCAACATTTTAGCTAACGAGGTTTTACCTGCCCCAATGTTGCCTTCAATAGTTATGTATTTATAAGGCATCATAATCTATTCACTTTCAAATGGTCATCATTCATTTCTGTTAGTAATTGTTTAATCGTTTTATGCAGCTTTGGGTGCACGATTTGTTCATCTATTTCGCTTAAAGGCACTAAAGCAAATTGTCGCAAATGTAAATAAGGATGTGGTATTTTTAAATTTTCTAAGTCCACTACTTTATTTTCGTACAACAAAATATCAATGTCAATAATTCGGGGTTCCCATTTTTCATGTCTGGTTCTACCCTGCTGTTGTTCTATATGTAATATTTCTGCTAAACAATTTTCAGGCGATAACTGGGTATTACATACAATAACTTGATTTAAAAACTTGGCTTGGTTTTCATTTCCCCAAGCATCAGTTTCATACAACGATGATTTTTGGATAATGGCTCCTATCCTATTGTGCAGTTCACTTTGCACCTGTGCAAATGTTTGTTGGCAATTGCCCACATTGCAGCCCAATAGTAAATAAATTAGCATCGTGAAAAGTTTAAGGCTGCAAATTTGCTTTACTTTTTTTAAACTTTTTTTGAAATCTTTATAAAATGGCTGCAAACAAAATAATTTTAGGAATAGACCCTGGCACTAATATACTGGGTTATGGGGTCATTGAATTAATAGGTTCGCAAATTGTGATGAAAGATGTGGGCATTTTGCACATGAAAGCAGAGCTTGATGGACATGAAAAATTGAAATTAATACACAACAAAATCAGTGCATTGATTAAAGAATTGCATCCACAAGCCATGGCTATTGAAGCACCGTTTTATGGTAAGAATGTGCAAAGTATGTTGAAGCTGGGCAGAGCACAAGGGGTGGCTATTGCGGCGGCAGTTCAGCAAGATTTGCCAGTATTTGAATATTCGCCCAAAAAAATAAAACAAAGTATAACCGGCAATGGCAACGCCAGCAAAGCGCAAGTAAGTGCTATGATTTGCCGCTTATTAAATTTGAAAGATGTGCCTGCTTTTTTTGATGAAACCGATGCTTTAGCTACATCGCTTTGTCATATTTTACAAGGTGCTAAAATTGAAAAAGCAAAAGGCAGCACCAATAAAAAAGCCAATTCGTGGAGCGCATTTGTAAAGGAAAATCCCTTAAAAATAAAGAAAAACTAAGAGTCTTTTTTTTGAATTATTTTTTCAAGAATTTTGCAATTTTATGGAACTAACTACCACAGTACCTTTGCCGCATTATCCTTTTCATATCAACCATTCGCATCGGTTGATAACAATGGGGTCATGTTTTACCGAAAATATTGGCAAAAGATTTTTAGAAAATAAATTTCAAACACTCATCAACCCTTTTGGGCAACAATATAATCCAGCCTCTATTTGCAATGGATTGAATAGAATTTTTGAACAACGAAAATTTACTGATGATGATGTGATTGAACAAGATGAAATGTTTCACAGTTGGCAGCATCATTCCGATTTTTCAAAAGCCGATAAAACTGAATTGTTGCAAAGCATTAATCAATCAC
>CAIQHW010000326.1 GCA_903871715.1 uncultured bacterium | reverse complement strand
CGTTGCAAGTAACCGATAATGGTTGCACCTCATCGGTGTTTACCGACTCGGTAATATTATCAACCAACTGTGTTTGGCCTGGCGATGCCAACAACGATTTGGTAGCAAATAATCTCGACATTTTTCCGATTGGATTATTGAATGGAACAAGTGGCGCAATAAGAAATAATGCATCATTAATTTGGGTCGATCAACCTGCAACGCCTTGGGGCGTAATGGCTTCGGGCTATACTGTAGATGCAAAATATGCCGATTGCAATGGCGATGGTGTGATTGATGGCAATGATACCACTGCCATTATTCAAAACTATGGCATGATTCATTTGCGACAAAAATCGGGTACTAATCACGACATTACCATGAGTGTTGGTCCTGATACTTTGTATCAAAACACCACGGCCACTGTGTTGGTAGGTTTGGGCAGTGCTGCCACACCGCTGGATAGTGTTTATGGTGTTGCTTTTTCGTTTCATGTTGACCCCACTGCTATTGATACCAATTCGATAAAAGTAACAACACCTGCATCGTGGTTGTTTGCCAACACCACCGACCATTTTCATTTGTATAAATTAAATAGAAGTGGCACAATAGCACATGTAGGTTTGGTGCGCAACGACCATGTAGGCAAATCGGGCTTTGGCGATTTTGTTACCATTACTATTGATATTATCACGGGCAATATTATTGGCAGAGATGATGCTTTGTATAACCGCCAATATCCTTTGCATTGCTCTATTGATAATATCAGCATTTTAAAATTAGATGGCAGTATCCTTACCGAAGCCGTTGTAGAAGACTCATCGGCTTTGATTTTATACAACAGAAATGTGGGCATAAATGCTGTGAACCGAGTGCCTATTTCACAAACGCTTGTTCCTAACCCAGCCACCAACAAGGTTTCCATCCAACTAAAAGGCTACGATTATTTGGAACAAAAACAATTGTTGTTGATGGATGCTACAGGTAGAATAGTGTTGCAACAATTATTTACTACCAACCAAGCTAATATTGATTTGAATGATTACAGCAGTGGTATTTACATTGTAAAAATCGTTTCAAATAATGGTGTGAGCGAAAGTAAATTAATGAAACAATAACCTATGAAAGATTGCCCATAGCTTTGTTTGCAAAACGCCGCTTCGATTTTCGAGGCGGCGTTGTTATTTAACTCAAAAATAGAAACCGAATAAATGTTTTAAGCGTTTGAAAATAAGTTTTCAGAAATTGAAAAACATTGTTGAAAGTTTGAAAAAGGTTGTTTAGAAAATGAAAAAGGTTTTTCAGAAATTGAAAAAGGTTGTTTAGAAATTGAAAAAGGTTTTTGAAAGATTGAAAAAGTTTTTTCAGAAATTGAAAATAAGAGTTTAGACTTTGAAAACATATTTTCAGACTTTGAAAATAAGAGTTCAGACTTTGAAAATATATTTTCAGAAATTGAAAAAGTTTTTTCAATCACTAAAAATTTTATTTTTTCCCAACATTAACAGCGTACTACCCTGCAATTTGCATCTCCAACTTTTCTTTCAACCAATTAGTATCGGGCACTAAAGTGTCGGCAGCCAACTGTTTTAAAATAGGTACTACTTCTTTTTTGTGATTCACTGCCAATAGTTTTTGCAGGTACAATAAAAATTTGCGGTAAATGGTTTGATAGTGTTTTGATAATTTTCTTTTGCGGTTCAACATTTTTTTAAAACTCGAAATCAAATCATCCAAAGTATCCAATTCATTTAGCTCATACAAAGTTTTTGCTTGCATCAATTTAATATCAAGCTGATAAAAAATATCGGTGTAAGCCACTTGCTGCGATAGTTTCAGCGATTCGTTGTATTTTTTTTGGATAAAAAATACCCGAGCCAAATTATAGTTGTAGGCATTTTCCATTTCTTCTTTTGGTAAAAATGGACTGTAGGTTTTAATAAATTTTTCAGCCCAAATAATTTCCTTTTGTTGCAAAGCTGTGGTGATAATGTTTTTAAAATCCCACGGGCTCATTGTTTTTTGCTGAATCAATAAATCTTGTTGCAAGGCCAATTTGTAAATCTCAAAAATTTCTTTGTAAAAATTTACTTCACCCAAATTGATTTGTGCAATACAATAGTTGATGAGAAACAAATAAATTTCTTTCTTCATTGCCACAGGCAAATTGCTTTTTGCTTTCATCAATTTTTCCTTCAACCCTTGATAATAGGGCGTTGCATCGGTGGCTTGTTCGAGCAATAAAATTTGTCGGTCAATTTCAATAGCATCATCAGCCATTTTATTTTGTTGCAAATAATCTAGCAAAAAATCTTCCCACAAAATCAATACAGGTTGGTCAAACATTTTTTTGTAGTGCAGTGCTACACTCCAAAATTTTAGTTTGTGATGCAAATAAAAATTTTCCAGCGATGCTAATACATCGGCTGTATTCCTTGGCTGGGTGCGACTTTGCAATATTTCTTGATGTGCATTAATTTGTTGATTCAACAAAAATTGGTCGTAATAAAAAGTTGCACTATGCTTATTCTTTTCAATTTCTTGCGCTGTTTTTTTCGAGTGATACAAAAACAAATCGGTTAATTTTCGTTGATTTAAAACTTGTAAATATTGTAGCGGAATGGCTTGACTATTGATTTCTATTTGATTCAAAGCAATAAAATCAGCAGCTAATTGATAAAGCGATGAAGTATATTTATTGAATTGCAGTGCATCAAATGCTTTTGATTTTGTAATTTGCTTCCAAATAACTTCAGGCTTTATTTCTTTTGTATTTCGAGAATGAAGATAGGGGCGAAGTGCCTCGAACAATTGATAAAAGATGGTATTGGCATTATGATAAGGGCTTTGTAAATACAACTGAAAGCGATGAATTTCTTGTGGTGAAAAAGTATTTAGCAGTGCAAACAGTTTTGAATTAGTCATATTGCTTTAGATTAATATGATTATAGAATGCTGTAAATATAGCATTTCAACAAAAATAAACAACATCATACTTTGGATAATTGTGTTTTTTTGTACTTGCAAAGCGGTTTGAAGCAGTTCACTTTTGCATCAACAAAATAATCATAGCCATGAAAAAAATTATTACACTCGTTTCGTTTTGCTTGATGATGTTGGTTGCAAAATCACAATCTTGCCAAACCACTTATTCAGGTCTTACCAAAACTGTATGCGACATAAATCCATACACTTTCAACAATCATGCTTTGTCAACTTCGGGCACTTACTTCGATACGTTGGTAAATTTTCATGGTTGCGATTCTATTATTTATTTGTACTTAACTGTTTTGCCTTCTAACATTTCTAAAACTGTTTCTATTTGCACAGGCAACACTTATTTATTTAAAAGTCAGCAACTTTCATCATCGGGTATTTACAAAGATTCGCTCACGAATTATCTGGGTTGTGATTCTATTATCACTTTGAATTTAGCGGTTAGTTCTACTTATCCTTCGCCCCAAAAACTGAATGTATCTGCTACAAATGTTTGCGGCACTAACCCCATCACATTTAATGTAGATGAACAAGATACAACCACCAATATTCCTTCAACTTCTTGTGCTGCGGTAAATGGCGGACATGATTGTTTAAAATATTTCCAAATGAATAACAGTGCTTCTGGTACTATAACTCATAATGTTTCGCCTTATTACAATCCAGCTACAGCAACTTCATTCGGCAAATTTACTGCAGGTTGGGCTTATGGAATTTATGCAAATGTTGATACTTCATATTTGTACAATGGCTCAGCCATGATGATTTGGATTGATGCTGACCACAGCGGAACTTTTGATGCTGGCGAATTAGTTTACAATACAACGGGCTCTGGTACATATTCAGGTTCAATAGTTATTCCTCAAAATGCTTTGCTTGGTGCCACTTTGATGAGAATAAGAACAGTTGCTGGTAGTTCTTATTCTATACTTCCATGTGCAAATTTTTCTACTGGCTCCACCGATGATTTTAAGGTTTATATAGTTGGTGCCAATAACTATGATTTAATTTATACTGGCAATGCTAGCTCACCAGTAGCATCGGGTACCAATTATTATTTTTATTCAGCAATAGCAAATAGCGGCGGCTATTACACTAAAGTTACTAATCCACAAGGTTGCTCAACATTAACCGATACAGTTGTTTTAGGAATTTTAAAAACATCTTCGGATACCATTTATGATTCCATTTGCCATGGCATGTACAATTTTTATGGACAGCTTGTCAATCAAACTGGCAGCTATGTTCAACATTTTACAAATTCAGTTGGTTGCGATTCATCCATCACTTTAAAGCTGAAAAGCAATATTGGTTTTTCCGCTCCAAACTACGGGCTTTGTCATGGAACAAATTTTATTTTCAATAACCAAACCATTGTACAGCCAGGCACGTACTATGATACTTTGACAAATTATATGGGCTGCGATTCATTAATCACAATGACTGCCTACACACCAACAACTTATACTTGGCAGTATCATTACTTATGCGCTGGTGCAGTAGATTCTTTCAAACATCAACCTTTAACTACTGGCGGTTATTACTATGATACATTGCCCGACCATGCTAATTGTGGCGATTCTATCATTGCATTATACCTCTATTTTTATCCAGCTGTAATTGCCAATGCCGGGCTTGATTACACAGGTTGTGGTGGTAATGGTGTTGCGTTGGGTGGCTTTCCAACTGCATCAGGTGGTGGAAATCCGAATGGCGCTTTTTCTTATTCATGGTCGCCTTCAACAGGCTTGAGTAATCCAGCATTTGCACATCCAGTTGCATCGCCCAACGCCAATACGATGTACAAAGTTTTAGTAACGGATGCATATGGTTGCAGTGGAATGGATTCGATGCAATTTAATGTTACTAGCCCTGCAAGTTATTCGAGTATCAATCAAAATATTTGTTCGGGTTCTTATTTCTTCAACAATCAAACCCTTACTGCAAGCGGTGTTTACTATGATACGTTGATAAATCATTCGGGTTGTGATTCAATCATTACTTTGAATTTGGCTGTAAATCAAGTTCCCGTAGATTCTTTCACTGCAACATATAATTCATGCTTTAACACAACAGGATGTGCAACGATAAATATTAATGGCACCAATTCTTTAGGCGCATTTCCTACTTTCAATTGGAATGGTGGAACAGCTATTGGTTCTGGAATGGGACCATACACTGTTTGCTATTCATCACCAGGTGTTCACCAAATTTCTATGATTGTTACTGTAAATGGTTGCCAATCCTCCTTATTTACTGATTCGATAATTCTAAAGTCTGGTTCAACTTTTAGCTTCAATCAAACTATTTGCGGCAGCCAAACTTATTTTTTCAATGGGCAAAATTTAAACACCAGCGGAATTTATTATGATACACTTACCAATGCCATCGGCTGCGATTCATTGATAACACTGCATTTGAATGTAAATCCAATCAGCAATACCACATTAAATCAAAGTGTATGCGCTGGTAATACTTATTTTTTCAAAGGACAAAACCTTTCTATTCCTGGAATTTATAAAGATACACTCACCAATTATTTAGGTTGTGATTCATTTATTGTTTTGAATTTAACGGTGAATCCTTTGCCAGTAGCCACTTTTACGGCACAATATCGCTCATGCAAAAACACAAATAGCATTGCTGATATTCTATTTACAGGAAGCAATGTAGCATCTTATACATGGCTCTTTGCAGGCGCAACACCATCTTCAGCTTCTACTGCTAATGCAACCATCAGCTATTCATCAACTGGCACCCATCAAATTAGTTTAACTGCCACAGCGGCAAATGGTTGCTGGATAACAGTAAACGATACTGTAGCCATGGGTACAAATTGTGTTTGGCCTGGCGATGCCAACAGCGATTTAGTAGCAGATAATTTGGATATTTTCCCTATCGGGCAATTAAATGGCACAACTGGTCCAATCAGAAATCATGCTTCATTGGTTTGGGTTGACCAACCTTCAACGCCATTTGCAGCAACCATTCCAGGCACAACCATCGATGCTCGATTTGCCGATTGTAATGGTGATGGTGTGATTGATGGCAATGATACCACAGCAATTTTGCAGAATTATGGGTTGGTGCATGTAAAGAATAGAAAAGTTGGCACTGGCAATTTATTAAACATGACTATCGGACCCGATACCATGTACCAAAATACCAAAGCTACTATTTTAGTAGGTATGGGTACAGCTGCTATTCCTGCAGACAGCATCTATGGTGTTGCGTTTTCGTTTCATGTTGATCCCAAAACTATAGATACTAATTCAATTCGAATTAGCACACCACCATCTTGGTTGTTTACCAATTCTACCGACCATTTTCAATTGTATAAGTTAGATAAATCGGGCACCGCAGTGCATGTGGGTTTGGTACGCAACAATCAAATTGCAAAGTCGGGCTTTGGTAATTTTGTTACCATTACCATTGATATTACTACTGGAAATATTGTAGGTAGAGATGAAGCTTCGTTTAATCGCCAACATAAATTCCTTTGCACCATTGATAATATTAGTATCTTAAAATTAGATGGTCGAATTGTACCTAATGTAGAATTGGCAGATTCCTCCGCTAAAATATTGTACAATAGAAATGTAGGTATCAATAATCTTAGCAGTTCAGCTGTTTCGCAATTAATAGTTCCAAATCCAGCTACCAACAATGTTTTTGTAAGATTGAAAGGCTACGATTACGATGAACAAAAACAATTATTGGTGATGGATGCCACAGGCAGAATTGTGTTGCAAAAAACATTTACTACCAATCAAGTTGATTTGAATTTGCAAGATTTTAGCAATGGCATTTACATTGTAAAAATTATTTCAGAAAAAGGAGTAAGTGAAAGTAAGTTGATGAAAGAGTAATCAAAACCATTTTTCAATTACCAATTTTCAAAACGCCGCCTCAATATTCGAGGCGGCGTTGTTGTTTAAAAACTAACTTTAAATTTGATTTTATTTGCACTACCAAATGTATATTTTTACATTCCTAAAATTTTCGTGCAATAAAAATGTTCGATAATAAAAACCTAACCTTTTCAATTGCAGTATCTGCATTGTCAATAATCTTATTGGCATTATATTGCTTTATAATTGCTCCTCTTGGGTTTAACCCAACTGATGATGGTGTAGTGTTGTCGCTGGCTCGAAGAATTTTTGTGGGAGAAATTCCACACAAAGATTTTATCAGCATCCGTCCAGTTGGTAGCGGCATTTTGCATTTACCCGAATTAATTTTCGGAGGTAATTATCTGTTCTTAATTTCTCGATTGGTGGTTTGTTTTCAAATTGCTATCATTTCCATTTTCAGTTTGTTATTAATTGAAAAAGCCTCCAATTTCGCTTCCAACGCACTTTTTAAGGCGTTGATATTTTTCATTGCATTTTTCTTGGGCATTTTTTCATTTCCATTAATGGCTTGGACTACGATTGATGCTATCTTTTGTGTAGTCGTTGGTACATGGTTTAGCACCTATGAAAATCAATACGTAAAGCAGTTTGGATATGGCATTGCTGGCTTTGCGGCTTTGTGCAAACAAAATTTTTTGTTGATGCCATTTTTGTTGGTATTCCTCAATCGCGATTATAAAAATGTGGGCGTGTGGCTGTTTACTATTTTACCATTTTTAGTTTATGGCGAGTTAGTTTATTTTTCAAAATCATGGAATGATGCTGTGATGCAGCTTTTGAGCCGAACCGAATTGATGCAAACAGGCATTTTTGCATTTTTAAAAAATCCATTTTTGTGGTTCGGTTTTGGAATTTCGCAATTAATTTTTTGGTTGTTTAAAAGTGAAAAATTAAGTGTGGTAAAAAACATTTTCATTTTGCTGTTGCCAGCCATTTTGCTAGGTTTGCTTTGTTATCGCAATTCTTACAAAGCCGTTTTTTATTTGGAATTTGGCGTGCTATTGTCATTGTTCGTTTTTAAGAGTTGGCAACGAAATAATGTGGCTTTGTTTTTATTTTTTGTGTTGATGTTGGCATGGAGCACCGCCATTTCGCTGGGTTATAATTCACCAGCATTAGCCGCAGGCGTGATGTGGATAGCGATGTTGAGCGAAATTACTTTGGAAAATAAATGGAGCAAAGTGGTTTTAAGTTTTTGTTTTTTCATCTCTTTTGCAGCATCGTTTTATTTGCGAACGCATTTTATTTATCGTGAAAAAAATGCAAAATATTTAACCACAAAATTAAATGACATAGCTGGTTTTAGTGGTATCAAAACCAACAGCACCACAGCTTCGGCAATAATGGAGTTGAATAAAATTTGTCAAAAACTGCATCAAAATAATTATTGCTTGCTTACCGATTATGCAGGTTTTTGGGCTGCACATTGGAACAATAATTTGTTGCCGTTGGATTGGATTGTGAACAACGAAATGCCTACTAAAAAATTGTTAAATAGAAGCTGGAAAATGATTGCCAACAATCGAAAAATCAAAAACATTATTGTGCAAAAGTATGAAAGTAAATTTCTCTGCGATTCTATGGTGGCGGTTACTTCAAAGGATTTGAACAGAACATTGATAGATAGTGTGCAAGTGCATTACATCAAAAAATGGGAAGGAAAATATTTTTCGGTTTTCACAAAACCGATGCAATAATTACACACACAATTATTGCCAAATTGCCCAACAAATAATCAACCATTGGGGTGTAATGCCACAATTGTTTTTTGGTGTTTTTGTAAACAAAAATTGCCAACAAAATTTTATCCAACAGCGATGAAATTAAAAAGCCTATTATGATGCCGATGATGCCAAAATAATGCACCAAAATAATGCTCAAAGCCAAGTGTAATATGGTTTCGGCAGCAGAGAT
>CAIQHW010000325.1 GCA_903871715.1 uncultured bacterium | reverse complement strand
CTCATCCACCAACAGAAATTATTAAGACAGAAGAACCATTTGAAGTATCGCCAAAACCAGCTATAGCAAAGCAATTGCAGCATCGCAGTTTTGAAACATTTAACGTGAAACCAGAAAATGATTTTTTGCAAAGCCGCAAAACTTTGTTGATGAATGCTGATTTGTATTTGGGTGTGGCTGCGCCGAAAGAATCAACCAAAAATTATTTTTACAAAAATGCGGATGCGGATGAAATGCTGTTCATTCATGAAGGCACAGGCACTTTGAAAACGATGTATGGCAATTTGAAATTTGCCTACGGCGATTATTTAATTATTCCACGAGGCACGATTTATCAAATGGAATTTGATAAGCCCGAAAATAGAATTTTATTTATGGAATCATTTTCGCCAATCCGTTATCCAAAGAGATATTGCAGCGATTTTGGGCAATTGATGGAGCATTCACCATTTTGCGAAAGAGATATTCGTACGCCCGAAAATTTAGAAACACATGATGAACAAGGCGACTTTTTAATCAAAACAAAAAAGCAGGGAATGTTGTACAACATTCATTATCGCAATCACCCTTTTGATGTAATTGGTTGGGATGGTTATGAATATCCATTTGCTTTTTCGATTCATAATTTTGAACCCATAACTGGTAGAGTGCATCAACCGCCGCCAGTGCATCAAACTTTTGAAACCAAAAGTTTTGTGGTGTGCAGTTTTGTACCTCGATTATACGATTATCATCCACTTTCAATTCCTGCACCATACCATCACAGCAATATTGATAGCGATGAAGTTTTGTATTATGTGGATGGCGATTTTATGAGCCGTAAACATGTTACCCGTGGCATGATAACACTGCATCCAGGCGGCATTCCGCATGGACCACATCCTGGAGCAGTAGAAAAATCGATTGGCAAAACTGAAACCAAAGAATTGGCGGTAATGGTAGATACTTTTCGCCCGTTGCAATTAACAGAAGAAGCTTTGCAAGTTGAAGACAAAAACTATGTGATGAGTTGGGCGGAGTAATTTTATTTTCTTATTTTTACATGGCAAAATGGAAGATAAAAACAACCATATCAATACTGAAAATAATTTTGTTAGCGAACCAAATGCGACATATCAAAAGCATGATGTAAATGATACCCATCAATTAGAAGTCGCTTTGAAACGCAGTGCTATGGAGCGTTTTAAGTTTTTAATGAAGTTGGTTAGAACCCAACGAATGATGCAAAAGATGAGCATCACCCATCAACCGTAAACAATTTTAGCCGACGGATATTTTAGATGAGGATATTTTATCCATGTGGTTTTTTCTTGCCAAACACCAAGTGAAATATATAATGATTGGCGGCTTTGCTACCAATTTACATGGCTTTCAACGTTACACAGGTGATTGTGATTTATGGCTGAAAGACACTTTAGACAATAGAAAACATTTAAGAGTTGCATTGCACGAATATGGTTTGCCAGACATGGAAGTCATGGAAACACTGGATTTTGTGCCAGGTTGGTCGAGCATCATGTTGATAGATGGTTATGAATTAGACATCATGACAACACTAACTGGTTTAGAAAATATTCCGTTTGATGAATGTTATCAACTGGCTTCGGTGGCTGAATTGAATGGCACCAAAGTTCCTTTTCTACACATCAATCATTTAATCAGAAGCAAACAAGCAGCAGGCATACCAAAAGATTTGATAGATGTAATGGAGTTGGAAAAAATAATCGAGCTGCGAAATAAAAAGCGATAATAAAAATCTACTTCCAACGCAATCGCTGCAAAAAGCTCACACTCTTTATCATGTCGTCATGAAACACACGGTCTTCGGTGATGAACGGCACTATTTTGCGGTAATCATTTTTTATTTGCTCAATAATGACAGAGCTTTTCAGCGGCTGCCTATAATCCAAAGCCTGCGTGGCGGTTAGCAATTCGATGCCCAACACCTTCTCTACATTATTTGCCACCGTAAAACATTTAGTAGCCGCATTAGCCCCCATGCTCACATGGTCTTCTTGCCCATTGCAACTCACAATACTATCCACACTGGCTGGCGTGCACAGTTGTTTATTTTGGCTCACGATAGATGCGGCGGTGTATTGCGGAATCATCAAGCCACAATTTAAGCCAGGTTTATCAACCAAAAACACAGGCAAATTTCTACCGCCGCTTAATAATTGATAAGTTCTGCGTTCCGAAATATTTGCCAATTCCGCCAAACCGATGGCTAAGTAATCTAAATTAATTGCCAGCGGTTGCCCATGAAAGTTGCCACCACTAAGGATTCTATCGTTTGCCACATCCACAATTGGATTATCTGTTACCGAATTAATTTCTGTTTCTACAATGTGCGCCACATGCGCTATTACATCTTTTGATGCGCCATGCACTTGCGGCACACAGCGAAAGCTGTATGGGTCTTGCACTTGCTGTTTTTCTTTGACAATAATTTCGCCGCCTTTTAAAAACTGTTG
>CAIQHW010000324.1 GCA_903871715.1 uncultured bacterium | reverse complement strand
TTTACTTTTTTTGAAATGGAGATGTAGGCAAATGTCTAAAGATTTTATACACCAAATTATTCTTCTTGATAAGAATAGAATAAGCGGTTAAAAAAATAATTATAAAATCTGTCCATAAATTTTTATGAGATTGATACCACATTTCCAATTCGCCTTTGTAAGGATAAATTCGATATCGATAAAAATCTCTGTGGCTCATTTCAGTTTGTTCACTCACCAACTTTTCTTCATCGCGAAATACCAACGAACCAATGCCCGTAATGCCTGGAACGCTGTTATAAACTACATCTTGCACCTGCTTTGGATAATATTCAAAACTCACAGGCATCAATGGTCGGGGGGCCAACCAAACTCATGTCGCCAAACAAAACATTAAATACTTGTGGTAATTCATTCAGCTTGGTCATCCGTAAATATTTGCCAACAGGTGTTACTCGTGGGTCGTTGCGAAGCGTAATATCGCCCGTGCCCATGTTAGGCGAATTTTGCAACATGGTGGCAAATTTCCAAATTTTAAAATGCTTGTTTTTGTAACCAACACGTTCTTGCCCATACCAAATTTTGCCTTCAGCAGTGAATTTCAAGGCAATGATAATAGGAATTAAAAGCGGCGCAAAAATTAAAATTACTATCAGCGAAAGTAAAATATCAACGCAGCGTTTAACAAAAAAATAAAAAGGTTTTTGGGTATTCATAACAATGCGCAAAGCTACAAATTGTATTTTCGTTTTTCTTTTTAAGATTGATTTTGAAAAAAATAATCAAAAATATTTCGGCTGTTTTTTTGCTCGTGTTGTTTTTGTTACCAACCACCGAGCAAACGATTCATGCCTGCAAACACAGCAATGATAAGCATTGTAATGTAATTGGCGAAAAACATTTTCACGAAAAAGAGCATCATTGTTTTTTGTGCGATTATACGATTACTTCCGAAATGCAAGCCGCAACAGCATTTTCAGCCACCACAATATTTTACCAACCATTTTCTTATTCCATTTTCAAAAACAATTGTTTTGAAATAGAATTAGTAAAACCTCATCCAGCAAGAGGTCCGCCTGTTTGTTAGAAAATTCTTACTCGATTTTTCTTTATTGATTTTCTGAAATGATTTCATCTGTTAATGTTGATTTCATTTTTAGTTTCTAACAACAAAACAATTTTTTAATGAAAAAAATATTTGCACTTTTTTCTCTCCTAATCCTATTCAATAGCATCACCAATGCTACGAATAATAAAACAACTTTGAGTGGGCGAATCACCGACAAAGCAACAGGAAAGCCAATTTCGTTTGTGGCTGTCAACTTTCCCGATTTGTATGTTGGGGTTAATTCTAATGACAGCGGCTTTTATAAAATTGATAATTTGCCCAACACAAAAGTGGTGGTGCAAGTGCGATTTATTGGTTACAAAACCATCATCGAAACCATTGATTTAACACAAACAAAAACGCATGATTTTGTGTTGGAAGAATCGGTAAAAGAAATGAGGGAAGTGGTGATTACTGCCTCATCACACGCCACTGAATTGGCTCGAAATCCTGTGCCGATGGCAGTAGTTTCGCAACAATATTTAGCGCAAAACAATTCGACAAATATCATTGATGCGATTGCGAAAATTCCGGGTGTGAATGCGGTAACAACTGGACCAAATGTGTCGAAACCTTTTATTCATGGATTGGGCTACAATCGAGTATTGACGCTATATAACGGGCAACGCCAAGAAGGACAACAATGGGGCGATGAACATGGAATTGAAATTGATGAAAATTTAATTGACAGAATCGAAGTGGTGAAAGGGCCAGCCAGCTTGATTTACGGCAGCGATGCCTTGGCTGGTGTAGTAAATTTATTGCCGCAAAATCCTGTGGTAAAGGGCACGATAAAAGGAAATTTAGAAACCAATTATCAAAGCAATAATGGCTTGTATGGCGGCTCGGCGAATGTGGCAGGCAACATAAACGATTATATTTTCAATGTTCGAGTAACGCATAAACAAGCCACCAATTATCAAGATAAATATGATGGAAGGGTTTACAACACTGCATTTAACGAAACTGATGTGAGTGGAAATGTGGGTGTAAATAAATCGTGGGGCTATTCGCATTTAACCTTGAGCATGTTTAATGATTTGCAGGAAATCCCCGATGGAAGCCGTGATTCAGCTTCTCGAAAATTTACCAAACAAATTACGGAAGCGGATTCGGTGCGACAAATTGTGAGCAATTCTGAATTAAATTCTTATAAAATCACACCATTGCATCAGCATGTGCAATACTATCGAGCATTTTTACAAAATAATTTTATCATTGGGCAAAGTCGATTGGCGGTGAATTTGGGTTTTGCAAAAAGTATTCGTCAGGAATTTTCACATCCGCAAATGCCCGACATTGCTGGCTTGTATCTGCAAATGCAAACTGCTACTTACGATATAAAATTTTCGTTGCCCGAAAAAAATGGTTGGGAAAGTATGTTGGGTGTAAATGGTATGTATCAAAATAGCAGCACCGATAATGCGACTGAATTTGTGATTCCTGATTATCACACTTTCGATTTTGGTCCGTTTGTTTATTTTAAAAAATCGTTAAAAAAGCTTGATTTTTCAGGTGGTGCAAGGTTTGATGTTCGTGCATTTCAAAACGAATCGATGTACACCAACATCAACCCAACAACTGGTTTTGATAAATTAGTAACAGGCACAGACACGGCTGTTGCTGGTGCTTCGCATCAATTTAATTATTACAAACACACTTTTTCGGGCTTCAGCGGAAGTGTGGGGATGGCTTATAATATCAACAATAATTTTTGTTTGAAAGCCAATGTGGCTCGTGGTTTCAGAGCACCCAACATTGCCGAAATTTCAGCGAATGGCATTCATCCAGGCACTGGTTTCGACCAATTGGGCAACGAAAATTTTGTTCCCGAATTTAGTTTGCAAGAAGATTTAGGATTGTTTTTTCAGAACCAACACATCTCGGCAAGTGTTGAAATTTTTAACAACGAAATCAGCAATTATATTTTTGATGAAAAATTGCAACGCTCTAAAGGCGTCGACAGCACTGTGATTCAAGGCAGTAATACTTTTCCTGTTTTTAAATTCGAGCAAACCAAAGCGAATTTGTATGGCGGCGAAATGGATATTGATATTCATCCGCATCCATTGGATTGGTTGCATTTTGAAAACAGTGTTTCCATCGTATATGCTATCGATGAAGGTGGTAATGGTGCAGTGGTAAACGACAGCAGTAAATATTTACCGTTCATTCCGCCAATCCATACCAATAGTGAACTTCGGGCTGAATTCAAAAAGAAATTTACACACTTCAAAAACATTTTTGCGAAGGTGGGTGTGCAAATTTATTCTGCACAAAATCGTGCATTTTTGGCTTACAATACAGAAACTAAAACGGCTGGCTACACCTTGTTGGATGCAGGTTTTGGTGCTACTTACACCAATAAAAAAGGCGCCCCGATTTTTAACATCAGCATTTTCGGCACCAATTTGGGCGATGTGGCTTATCAATCGAACATGAGCCGATTGAAATACATGGATAATTATCCTGTAAATTTTACGGGTAGAAGCGGCATTTACAACATGGGCAGAAACATTAGTTTGAAATTGAGTGTGCCTTTGGAAATAAAAAAGGCGAAGTAAATTTTAAAACTGTGGTTTAAGATTTACATTTGCGGCGCAAAAAAGTGGGGTGTCCGAGTGGTTTAAGGAGCATGCTTGGAAAGCATGTATGCGGCAACGTATCGGGGGTTCGAATCCCTTCCCCACTGCTTTTTGAGAAAATAGTTTTCTAAAAAACAAAATTTATTTTGCAGAAATTATACTGCAAATAATTCCTGCCGCCACTCCCACATTCAACGATTCAGCATTCCCTTTTCCTAAAATCGTAATCGGTAAATTTATTTTTTCAAGCAAATTTTTGCTAACGCCTTTTCCTTCATTTCCTAAAATCATCAAGCCGCTTTTTTCAATTTTTGTGGTAAAAATATTTTGTCCATTCATCACTGCAGCGCAGATTTGCGCAAATTTATTTTGGTTAAGCAATTCTTCCAAATCTATAGAAATAGTTTTCACTCTAAGAAAGGAACCCATAGTGGCTTGAATAGTTTTTGGATTGAAAACATCGGCACATTCGAGCGACAAAAAAACTTGACTGATGCCAAACCAATCAGCCGTGCGAATAATGCTACCCAAATTGCCAGGGTCTTGAATATTATCCAAAGCTAAGCTCCAATTTTGTAAATTAAAATCGGGAATATTTTTTGGCGGAATTTTTGCGACCACAATGGCATCGGTTGGTGTTGAAAGTTGGCTAAGCCGCTCTATTTCTGACTTTGAGACAATTGTGATTTTGTTTTTATCAAACTTGAAAATATTTTTCTCCACAAAATCATTTGTAGCAAAAACTTGTTCAATTGCCCAGTTGCTGTTTAAAATTTCAACAGCAATTTTGTTTCCTTCGGCTACAAAGCAGTTGTATTTTAGTCGAAATTTTTTATCGGCTAAACTGTGAACAAACGATATTTGGTTTTTTGAAATCATGCAAAAAAGAATTCTGATTTTATGGGTAACAATGTTATCAATGCTCTATTCATGCAGCGTTACAAAGCATTTGCCCATGAATGAATTATTGCTCAAAAAAAATGAAATCGAAATTAAAGCGCCGCTAAAATTAGCAACTAATAACATTTCACAAAAAGAATTGCTCGACATAGCCAAGCCAACAGAAAATAAATCGTGGTTTAGTTTTTTAAAACCGATCGGCATCCGCTACAAATTTAAGTTGATGGTGTTTAATGCTTTTTCAAATGGAAAATTGACTGCTGTTAAATTGTGGGTGCAACAAAATATGGGCGAACCGCCAAGCCTCTACGATTCTGCATTGGTGCAACATAGCGTAATTAATATGAGAGAATATCTAATCAACAAAGGTTATTACAATGCGACTGTAGATGCCCAAGTGAAAAAGAAAAAAAAGAAAGTAACGGTAAAATATATTGTACATCCGCAAACACAATATGTGCTCAATGAAATTGTTGAAATGACTGCCAATGCTGATATTCAACAATTGTTGAATGAAAATAAAGCACTTAATTTATTAAAAACAAAAGATGCTTATAGCAGTTTAAATGTAAAAGCTGAAAGAGAGCGGATAGAAATTTTGCTGCGGAATAATGGCTATTTTAATTTTAGTCAGCAATACATTTTAGTTGAATTAGATTCAAGTTACAACAACAGCAAAAGAAATTTTGCGTTGTTTGATTTATTTACTGAAAACAAGCGTCCAGTGAATTTGCGTCTGATTGTAAAAAATCCAGAGCAAGAAGAACATCAAAAATTTAGCATTAATAATGTGTACATTTTCCCAAATCAGCACAGCGATTCTGCTAACATTTACACAGCTTCTGATACTTTAGAAATTGAGCATTTTCATTTTGTAACTAAACATTTCAACATCAAACCAGGAACGATGTTGGACAATATTTTTATTTCACCAGGTATAATTTATTCTTTAGAAAATCAACAAAAAACCAACACTCGATTAGCGTCGTTGGGTTTGTTTAAAAACATCAACATTCAATACATTCAAACGGCAAAAGACAAATTGGATGCGTACATTTTCTTGACTCAAAATAAGAAACATGAATATGGTTATGAGGTGGTAGCCAGCACCACCAGTGAGTTCTACGGTTTGGGATTGAATGTACATGAAAACAGTAAAAATATTTTTAGAACTGGCGATTTGCTTACCATCAATTTAAAAAGCTCCATAGAATCGCCTTATGAAACTGTGAATAGAAGCTTTCACACATTGGATTTGGGGGCACAAGGCGTAATGCAATTTCCAAGATTTATGTTGCCATTTCGACCTAAAAAAATATCGGCAAATGAAAACCCAAAAACAAAAATTTCGTTGTCGTATAATTATTTAGAACGTCAAGATTATTACAAGCAAAACCAAACCAATTTTTTATTTGGTTATGATTGGAACGAAACGAAAAAGAAGCATCATTATCTAAATCCGTTTATTTTAAGTTTTATTAATTATAACCAAATTACCGACACGTTTCAATCTATTTTAAACAGCAATCCTTTGCTGTTGGGCAGTTTCAAGCCACAACTGATTCCGGGTATGAATTATACATACACCTATTTTTCGTTTGACCCAAATGTGATAAAACCAGTTACTTATTTTTTCAAAGCTTATGCAGATGTGGCTGGAAATTTATCGATGCTGGTGGCTAAAACTTTTTTCAAAACTTCATCGCCAGTAAAAATATTTGGTAATGAATTATCCCAATTTGCAAAGTTGGATATTGAAAACAAAGTGCACATTGATTTGAACAAACATCAAAGCTTGGTGCTACGAACTTTAACTGGCGCAGGTTTGGCGTATGGCAATAGCAGTGTTTTGCCTTACATCAAACAATTTTATCTGGGTGGACCAAATGATATGAGAGGCTGGCGTGCACGAACTTTGGGCACAGGAATTTATCAAGACCCTAACCTTATCAACAATCCACTTTATGTAAATGAAACGGGCGATATTCGCTTGGAGGGCAATGTAGAATATCGGTTCGATTTGTGGTGGTATTTTAAAGGTGCATTATTTAGCGATGTGGGAAATATTTGGTTGATGAAAAAAGATGCAGACCGCCCCGGTGCTGAATTTGACGTAAATACTTTTTACAAACAAATGGCTGTGGATGCCGGTGCTGGCATTAGATTCGACTACAATTATTTTCTGCTTCGATTTGATGTGGGCTTTCCAATTGTAAATCCACAATTGCCTGCAGATGAAAAATATTTAGGCAATCAAATTGATATTACATCTGGCACTTGGCGTAAAAATAATTTGAAGTACAATTTGGCAATTGGTTATCCGTTTTAGAAAAAATTAAACGTTTTGCGCTTTCTTAAATTCATTCAAATAGTTTTCAAAAGATGAAAAATTAAAATCGTTTTCTACCGAAAACTCTTTCTGGGCGTATAGTCTATGCACTTGGTCAGGAGCAAAGCCAATGTTTAGTTTTGTTATTCTAATTACTTTTTCAATAAAAAATAATATTGATTTTGGAATGGGTAATCGAACCACTATTTTATTAAACACTTTTTCTGCCAACGAAATTATTTCGTGGAAATCGTAACCTACTTCGCCATTAATAGTGATAGTTTGATTTTGAAAATTAGTGTGGTTGAAATATTTTGCCATCAACGCAACAGCATCTGAAACGGCTATGGGGTATAGTTTTGGCACATTGCCACCTGGATAAATGACAAAGCGTTTGTAAAAAATGTCGTGAATGATTTTTTCGATGCCTTCATTTTTATTGGTACCAAATATTTCTGATGGGCGAAATATTTGCCAACAATTCAAATTGCTTTTGATAAAATTTTCTGCCATCAATTTCGATTCGGCATATTCGCCACCACTAGCCACAGCAGCTCGTGAACTAATGAAAATAAAATTTTCAACGCGTACATTTTTTGCCGCCTCCACCAATTTTTTGGTAGCTATATAATTTACATCAACATATTGCAATACATCGCTGGAATGAGTAACAGCCGCGGCATGCAGCACTATGGAAACATTAGCCATGATTTGTTTTACAAAATTTTCATTTTGCAAATCGCCAATTATCCATTCATCAATTAAATTGTTTTGAGGTTGTGGGTGTCGCGAAATGGCTCGAAAATGAAAATTGTTGTTGGATATTTTTTGTAACAACGATTGTATCAAAGTTGAACTTGCGCCAGTAATCAGCACAATTTTTTTCGGCATCATTTTCCAAATTCTTTGATGCGATAAATAATTAGATTGCGCATAAACTCCAATATGGCAGCCACTTTTACGAATGATGTTCTGCCCTTTAGTTCTGAAAATACCACAGGAATTTCTTCAAATTTTAGTTTCAAGCGGCGCACGTTTATCATGATTTCTGCATCAA
>CAIQHW010000323.1 GCA_903871715.1 uncultured bacterium | reverse complement strand
TTAAACAGGTGTTGTTCGACAAAGAAATGTTGTTTAATAAGAGTGTGGATGCAACAAAATACAATGTTCGACAAACAGGAACATTTGACCAAAATGTATTAAAAAGAGAAGTCTCAATGCTTAATACGATGTATAGCCAAACAGCAGACAATTTAGATAAAGTGAAGTTTGAAATAGAAAGTAAAACCCCAATTTTTCAAATGATTGATAGACCTTATTTGCCATTAGAACCGAACAAATTGAAACCAACGCTCATTTTATTTTTAATGCTTTTCTTTTCTACATTGGTTTATTTTGTTTTTCTCTTTTTTGTAAAAATTCGAACTGAATTGAGCTAAAAAGCTTCAACTTTATTAAGCCTTAATTTTGAAATAATTCAATCAACAAAAAAATTAGACCGAAATAATTCATGGAAAAGGCAACCATTAAGCATCATTTTTTTACAGGCATTTTTTGGCAAATATTTTCCATTTTCATCAGTGTTTTTTCGGGATTTATTTTATTTTATTTTTTATCTCGGCATGTTTCGCCATATGTTTTGGGGCAATATGCCATTGCTATGGTAATGGTTGGGTTTTTGTCAACACTTGCCGAGTTTGGATTCGGGTCATCCCTAGTTCATTCTATAGAAATTAATCAAAAAAAAATAAATGCCACCACATTAGTAAGTTCCATTGCCTGCTTTACCATTGTTTTGCTCATTTTGTTATTGCATAAGCAAATCAATGGATTTATAGATATTGATTTTGAAAAGTTTAAAATCTACCTAATGTTGATTTTCATTTTTCGTACCTATACTATGATTCCACGTTCGCTTTTAATAAGACAATTTGGGTTTAAAAAGATTGCCATTATCGATAACATAACCGTTTTTATCAACTTGTTTTTTTCAATTGGGCTGGTTTATTTAGGTTATGGTTTATTGGCATTAATTATTACCCAATTAATTTGCGGCATTGTAGCTTTTTTATTGATGAGCTATTCGGCAAAATTTCATTATGGAATTTTAACTGAAAAAAAATATGTGAAAGAGATTTTTCATTATGGTGGCAGATTAACTTTGGTAAATACCCTTAGTATTATTTCGATAAAAGTAGATAAAGTAATTATCGGCAAAATCTGTGGACTTTATGCTGTTGGCATCTTTGAACGGATTCAATATCTGTTCGATAATGTGTTAAAAATGTTGGGTAGTGCTTTTGACAGTGTTTTGTTTTCTTCATTAGCAAAAACACAAAAAGACGCTGCCGCCACTCAAAAAATATTTTTGCACTTTTTAGAAGTGATGTTGTTTTATTTAACTGTTGGCATTTTTTTATTGATAAACAACTCAACACTTATTATGCAAATTGTGTTGGGCAAGAAATGGAATGGGTATACAGTGTTGTTTATGGTATTGTCCATCACATTTTTGTTCAACGTTATTCCTCGATTTATTGATACCCTTTCTCGGTCAACTGGAAGCCTAACTAACAACATTTATGCAAAAGCCATTTATCTTATTTCAATTGTGGGATTAACTTGGCTAGCTGCTCATAAAGGTATCAACTATGCATCTTTGGCAGTAATGATTTCGAGTTTTATTCATTTAGTAGCTATGCTAATCATCGCTGTAAATCAATTACAAGTTTCATGGAAAAAAATTGGAGTTGTTTTTTACACCCCGATTATGTTTTTTCTTTTAGGTGAAAGTACACTTTTTATTTTCTCATTTTTATTAGCCAAAACAGGCTACCATCAAAGTGTTGAACAAATTGCATTGTCTATTTTTGTAACTGCATTATATTTGTTTTTGTTTTTCAACAGGAATTGGTTTGGAATAAAAACCATCAAAGAAACGACAGCTATGACTATTGATGTATTGCGCAGCAGAATTAAAAAACAAGAACCATGAGAATTTTTTTTCTTTTTTCTTTTTTTATTAATGTGGTATATTTTTTAACAAAAAAAAGAAAGGTTGATTTTTTTCTGTTAAGTTTTGTTAGCGCTGCTATTTACTTTTTACCTGCCTTTTTTGGATATTATACATTACCTACGACATATGCACCACAATTTGAAATACAAGACAAAGCATATGCAATCTATGCCATTATTTTTTTAGTTATTCTTACATATACCTTTATTTTCGACACGTTTTTTTCAAAAATTGTAATACAGTCAATAGCCAAAGAAATCTCAATTCCTAATTTAGAAAAAGTTTTTGTGTTGTTTGGCATTTTAGGGGCAATTGCTTTTTTTTATTTTTTTAGCTCTTTTGTTTTTTCGGGAATTTCTAAAACGGAAATGCTTGAAAAAGAAAAAGGAACTTATTGGGAATTGATTTGGGGATTATCGAGCATTTTTGTTATCATTCTATCCTACATCAACAAGAAAAGGATTTCTTTTGTTTTTGGAGTTTTACTATTGATGCTTCATTTATTTGTTGGACATAGGTCTTCAGCTGCTTTTGCTGCCATTACAGTTGTTATCTACTATATGTATGGAATGGGGAAGCAACAACTTCTCATTTATTTTTTTCGATTAAAATATGTTGCCATAAATTTGGGTATCCTCGGCACAATTTATTTCTTTTTTCTTTATAAACAATTTGCCAATCAAATCAGAAATTTTAGAATGGACTTTATCATCAAAAGTGCTACAAACATTAATGTTTATATAGCAGCCATTACACAATCCGAGCCCTTTATAATTCAAACAAATTTAAACGAAATAATTCGCCAAAAAGTAAAAGCTGATCCTATTGCGTTACGTTCTATTGTTAAAAGTTTCGGTTTTTTATTCAACAAAATTGATTTTCAAGACCAGCGATTGGTATACTTTAATCAAGAATTGGTTTATCACAAACTAAACTATGGTGCAGGAAATAATATTTGGGCATTTGTATTTGCATCCGAAGGTTGGACGGGCCTAATCATTTTCATTTTCATT
>CAIQHW010000322.1 GCA_903871715.1 uncultured bacterium | reverse complement strand
TCTAATGAAAAAGGATTATACAGTGGTTTTATTGCTCGACCAATTTCTAAATTTTCTGTTTCAGCTTACACCGATTTTTTTTCTTCGCCATGGTTGAAATATACTGCCGATGCACCTTCGCATGGTTTTGATTTTTTAACTCAACTTACTTATCAACCTGATAAAAATACCGAAATTTATTTTCGTTATCAAAATAAAACAAGGCAAACAAATGAATCGCCAGTGGTTGATGCGTTGCTTCCGTTGGAAAATGAAAATGCGCAACATTATAGATTTAATGCGGCTTACAGAGCCAATGCTAATTTTATTTTGAGCAATAGAATGGAATGGGTGATATATCAATTAGGAAATGCGAAGCCCGAAAACGGTGTGATTTTATTTCAAGATATTTTATATAATCCAGCTCAGACGCCTTATGATATGGGCATTCGGCTAGCATTGTTTAATACTGATTCTTATAATAGCAGAGTATATGCGATAGAACATGATGTGCCTGGAAGCTTTACTGTGCCTGCTTTATATGGAAAAGGTGCACACTTTAATTTGATGTTTCGTTATAAATTTTTTAAAAAACTGGATGCTTGGTTGAGAATTGGTGAAACAGTTTATCCATTTCAAACTAGCAATGGTAGTGGATTAGACCAAATTAACTCGAATCACAAAACCGATATTCGAATGCAAGTGCGTTGGGAGTTTTAAGAAACATCTATTCTTCACTTTTTCGTTTTTCCGAAATTATATCTTCAATTGCTATGAGGAATGTCATACGCCTCAATGCTGCTTCTCATCTACATTTTATTGTAGTAGCAGTTGCTTTGTAAAAACAAAAAAAGTATGCAACACTTCAATTTTAAAAACACCATTTCGCTTCTTATTTTATGCGGCGCTTTGATAACAACCGAAGGAGCAATGGCACAGAAAAAAGCACCATGGACTGCACCTCCTGATGCCGCAGCAAAGAAAAATCCGTTAGCAGGTAATCCAGCAGTGATGCCTGAAGCAAAGAAATTGTACGAAACCAACTGTTCGCCATGTCATGGTATGAAAGGAAAAGGTGATGGTGCAGCCGCAGCAGGTTTAACAACCAAGCCAGCCGACCATTCTTCTGTCGCAATTCAAAGTCAAACTGATGGCACATTATTCTGGATGATTACCGAAGGCAGAAACCCAATGCCAACTTACAAAGCTGTATTTACTGAAAAACAACGTTGGGAATTAGTGAATTATATCCGAACATTAGCCGTAGCGCCAAAAACAAAAAAATAAATCTATAGCATTATGAAAAAAATAATCACTTTAGTAATAGCCTGCATGCTTTATACAGCATTTGCAATGGCTCAAACCAGCGACCATTTTGGATTAAGCAATGTAGCAGTACATGGCGATGCTGAATTTACTTGGTCGCACACAAAAAACGCTGACAATTTTGGCGACGTGAATTTCAAGCCAATTTTCCTTTGGAAACTTTCTGATAAATTATTTATCGAATCGGAAGTTGAAATTGAAACTGGCGGTGGTGGCGTTGATATTGGTTTAGAATACGCTAATATGTGTTACATCGTTAATCCCTATTTAACTTTTCATGCTGGAAGATTTTTACCAAAATTTGGTGCTTATCGTGGCAGATTGGCTGAAGGATTTTTGAATCGTTTTGCTGGCAATCCAGTTGGGTTTGGTGATGGTGGCATAGGTGCATCAGTTGAAACAGGAGCTGGTGCAATGGGTTGTTTGCCTTTTGGTACTGTGAAAATTTTGTACGATGTATATGTGGTAAATGGTCCTCATCTTGTTCCTGATTCTGCCAACGGAAATGTGGTTGGGCAATTTGATTATGAAGCTTACACAGCTAATAACAATAACAAAGCTATTGGCGGACGTTTAGCCATCTTGCCTTTTTCATCTAACAATTTAGAGATTGGTTATTCCATGCAAACCAAAAGTAAAACTGGCGACATTGGCACACCCTACGAAAATACAAGTTTGTTTATGCAGGCTATTGATTTGAATTACTACAAAGTTATCAGTCCGTTGAAAAGCACCTTACGCTTGACTGGTGAATATCGGGCACAAAAAGTTGGCAACAACACAGTGTATTATGGTGATGCATTTCACAGTGATTCGATGTCGTTCAAATTTAATAATTCACCTTCTTGCTTTTATGTTTCGGCAAGTATTCGCCCAACTATGAGCGACAATAAGTTTTTACACAATCTTGAAATTGCTTATCGTTATTCATCATTCATGCAGCCAGCAGCTTGGGGTCCAACCAGCATCACTTGCAATGAAATAGCTTTAGATTATTGGTTGAAATGGAATTGTGTGATGAAAGTGGGTTATCAAAAACGTAGCGATTCAATTGATAACTACTACGCACAATTTGTTTACGGATTTTAATTCACTAACCATTAAAAATAATCAATCATGAAACAGTCTAAAATAATCATTTTCGTTTTTGCAGCCGTGATGAGTGCTGTATTATTCAATAGTTGTTACGTATCAAAAAGTATTGCAGATAAATCGGGCGCACAATTGTGGGCAGAGCATTGCAACCGTTGCCACAATGCACCAGGCCCTGGGGAATTCAGCAATACCAATTGGGATATTGTTGCTATGCACATGCAAGTAAGAGCCAATATTGGCACTGATGAAATCAACAAGATTGTTGATTTTATGAAAGCAGCTAACAACTAATTCCCTCTTTAACTAAAACAAAAAAAGCGACACTTTCAAAACTGAAAGTTGTCGCTTTTTTATTTGCAATCTTCTAAAAACTTACTTCTTAAAATCCAACGGCACAATCACCTTCAAACTAATATTTCTGCCCATGTTATACACCCCTACTCTGCCCGTAACATTATTCGGGTCAGCATATTTTAATTTGCTCATGCTGCTTTGATAAGCAACATCAGTTAAATTATTGCCAGCAATCAAAACAGAGAAAAGTGTTTTTGATTTGCAGCAAATATCAGCTCCAATGCCAGCATTAATTAAGGTATAAGCAGGTGTGATGGTTTCGTTACCAAATTTTTTGTACACTTTATTCTGTTCGAAATTGTAATCAATTCCAATTTTGAAATAAACGTTTTTTAAATTTTTACCGCAATTTTTACTCATCAATTTTAATTCTGATTGCCAACGATAAGGCGGAATGTAAGGCAAGTATTTTGTTGAATCAGGTTGATTTTTTTGAACAGCAT
>CAIQHW010000321.1 GCA_903871715.1 uncultured bacterium | reverse complement strand
TGTTGTTGGTTTTAATCCAGAGCTTCCAGCTGACGACACACTGACAGTTGGTCGAGTCAGCGATCTTTCTGGAAAAACTCTTGCTGCAGTTGTTTTATCAGAGACAGGAACAGCAGGAACAAAAGACGCTCCAAACGGCTTGCAATTATTTTTAAAGAGTGTCGATAAAAAAGATGGAAAAGAAATTGTGCATTTTGATAAATATCAGTTGGAAACAGCTGCTTATAAAAATAGGCAAGAAATTAATGCCATTAATTCGGCTATGGTTGATTTGCGACGCAATGCCTTGCCTAATGGGCATTTCACGGTTGATGCTATTTTTGATAATGACAACCGAAGAGTTGAAATTGTGGATTCAACTTTGGAAATAAATTTTGTAAAAGAAAATTTTTCGTTTTCCAACATCGAATTGTTGGACACATTTTTTGAAAGTAATCAGAAAAATAATTTTGCCCGAGGCAACACACATCTTATTCCAATGGTAATGAATTATTATCCCTCAATGAAAAACCAATTAAGTTTTTACACTGAAATTTATCCATCCAACTCGATAGCAAACAATGGCAAATTTTTGGTGCAATATGCGGTGGTCAAAAAAGAAAGCGGCAAAGTGTTGGAAGAATTTTCTAACTCTGAAGCTGTTGATTTTGCTGCATCTGTGCCAGTTTTGGAAACAATTGATATTTCAAAATTGCCCAGCGGAAATTATGAATTGCAAGTGCAAGCGTTGAACAGAAACAATGAAATTTTTGCCAAAGCTTCTTTACCATTTCAACGCAGTAAATCCTTATCACGAAAATCTTCATTAAGCGATTCTTCTTATTTTTCAAAAGAAATTGACATCAACAAAACCTTTGTGCATTTATTCACAAATGGCGAAATGCCCACGCGATTAAAAACCATTTACCCCATCGCAGCCAGCAATGAAGCACGTTATATAGATAATCTAATTGTTGAAAAAAACGATGAACACATGCGCCGATTTTATTATAATTTTTGGGCAAAACGCAATCCAGAAAATCCAATTGCTGTATTTAATGAGTATGAAACCCAACTAAAAACTGTGAATAATACTTACGGTTTGTCTTACAAATATGGCTTTGAAACAGATCGTGGACGGGTTTATTTGCAATATGGACCACCTAATTCTATTCAACGCAATGACCATTCAGCAGGGCTTTTGCCATACGAAGTTTGGAACTATTATTCTTTAGATGAACAAAATAATGTGGAGTTTATCTTCTACACCCGAGATAGAAGTTCTAATGATTTTATTTTAGTTTCTTCCAACAAACGTGGTGAAATTAGTGATCCAAGTTGGGCAAGCAAAATTCAAGGTAGTTCTGCCGCAAGCTCTGACGAAAGGTTTGATAGCAATGGCGGTGGTTTTAATCCAAACACAACTGATAACACTTTAGAAAGAGATTTGAATAGAAGTATTAATCAAAATCCAGCTGGCAATAATGGTGCTGCTGGAGGAATTAATTCAATCATGAATAATCCAAAATAATTTTTGCATTTTTACCCAATGCAATTGATTGGTTTTTACTTGTTCTATATTTTTGCAATTCCGCTATCGCTGCTGCCCA
>CAIQHW010000320.1 GCA_903871715.1 uncultured bacterium | reverse complement strand
TAAATTGCGCAAGCTTTGCTTTAGCAAGGGCATTGAAATGAAAGTGGCTAAAAACTCTTTGATACAAAAAGCGTTGGAAGCTACTGGTCAAGCTAGCCCGGAATTGATTGGTGCTTTGAAAGGTCAATCATCAGTTTTCTTTGCTGAAGTGGGTAATGCTGCTGCAAAAACAATAAAAGAATTTCGTGGACCGAAAGGCGAATTGCCAAAATTGAAAGTTGCTTACATTGATTCAGCCGTATTTTTAGGCGATGAACAATTGGAAACATTGAGTAAGTTGAAGAGCAAGCACGAATTGATTGGCGAAATTATTGGCTTATTGCAATCGCCTGCTAAAACGGTTATCGGTGGCTTACAAAGCAGCGGCGGTAATAAAATTGCAGGATTGGTAAAAGCATTAGAAAGCAGAGCAAAATAACAACAATTAGCTAATTTGCTGATGTGCTAATCTGCTAATGAAAAGCACTCGGTAAAATAGCGTTAATGCAAGATGGTTATTGTGTGTTCAATTAGCACATTAGCATATTATCGCATTAGCACATTAACACGGCTTCCAAGCATCAACATATTTTTTTTAACAGAACAAAATTTTAAACAAACAAAAATCAAATAACATGGCAGACTTAAAAGCAATGGCTGAATCGTTGGTAAACTTAACAGTAAAAGAAGTTAACGAATTGGCTGGTATCTTGAAATCAGAATACGGTATCGAACCTGCTGCTGCTGCAGCGGTAGCGGTGGCTGGTGGTGGCGGTGCTGCAGAAGCTCCTGCTGCTAAAACAGCTTTCGACGTAATTTTGAAATCGGGCGGTGCTAACAAATTGGCAGTAGTTAAAATCGTAAAAGATTTAACTGGCTTAGGATTGAAAGAAGCTAAAGATTTAGTTGACGGTGCTCCAAAACCTATTAAAGAAGGTGCTGATAAAGCAACGGCTGACGATATCGCAGCTAAATTGAAAGAAGCTGGTGCTGATGTTGAAATTAAATAATTTCGGCGCACACGGTTAATTTCTTAAACATTAAAAAGCGGCTTTTCTAATTAGAAAAGCCGCTTTTTTTATTTATGCATGCGCAAGAGCGATAATGCGCTGTGATAGATGCGGTGTATCAATTGCTGGTGCAGGTGTAGCCTATTGTTTCGTAGGTAGATTTATCGCTGGCTTTTACTTTCGATTTTACGTCGGTAGTGGTGTAAGCTATGGTATCGTTAAAATTTACTGCTACTGTTTGATAAGTGTTTAACCCCACCATAGATTTGGCTTTCCAATTTTGATGCTCGGCATTGATGATGGCATTATAGGCATCGCGGGTGGTATAGTTGATTAAACAATAAGTGGCACCCGTAAAATTGGTGCTTACTGTGGTGGGGGGCACTGGCGAATAATCTACCAATACGGTAGTGCCTCTAACTGTGGTGCATTCATATTTTATGGTGCAGTTGTAAGTTTTTTTGCAGGCTACAAATGCCATGCAAAGGGCTATGGCAAAGCAAATGGCGTAGGTTTTTTTTATCATGTTGGTGGCTAATGCTAACTAATGGAATACAAAAATAGCAATTAATGTGTGTTGCAGCATTTTTTTTATTTGCCCCATGCGCACACATCAAAAAAAGTTATCCACAGATATTGCTTTTTTAAAAATAGCACTATATGTTTGTGCTACTATTCTATTTGCATTCATGCAAAACGCCGCAAAATATATGTTATTACACTACGCCAAAGCCACTGTGGGCAGCGGTTGCAGCTTATTAGCTGTTCATAAAAATAAAGTATTAGCTACCATTCAATTTTTTGCTGCCATGTTAGTTTTTATTGGTTTAAAAAAAAATGGGCTGATGGAAATAAAATTTTTGGGCAAAGAAAAAGTTGTTTTTCGTGCCCGACAAATATTGCTAGCGGCCCGATGCAAGCCTCCGCCTGCCCGATGAGCCCTTCATCGTGAGCGATGAGTGGCTTATCCTGCCCGATAAAGGTTTCATCTTGCCCGATGAGCTGTTTATCTTGCCCGATAAATCGCTGCCACTGCCCGATAAGGGTTTCATCTTGCCCGATGAGCGGCTTATCCAGCCCGAAAAATGCTTTATCATGCTGCGGCAAGCATTTTTTTAAATAGCAGCACTATTTTTTTTAACTACTAAAACAATTTTTTTTATGTCAGACAATCACGGAATTTTTCCAACTACCGAAGCCGAACGTAATGACTATTACAACACGGCTTGCCCTTATCTTTTATTAGCCGCCAATATTACCCGATTGGGTATTTCGGTTACACACAAAAGCGATTTAACCAGCGCCTATGGTGCCTGGCAAACCAATTATCCGCTTTGTCAAAACCCCGATACCCGAACCACTACGGCTATTGATAATAAAAACGATGCCGACCACAAAGTGCAAGCGGCTATGAGAGCCATTTTTGCCGATATACCCGAAAGTATATTAACCAATACAGATAGAAACACGTTGCACTTGCATCTTCGCAATACACACGGCACACCTGCGCCCACGCCCAATAGCAAGCCGCTTGTAAAAATAAACAATGCGAATAGATTAGAACATGCTATAACCGTCATGGACGAAAACACACCCACCAGCAAAGCCAAGCCCGAAGGCGTAAAAGGCTGCGAAATTTGGGAAAAAATAGGTGGCACACCGCCTGTAAATGCTTCGGAATTAGATTATGTGGGCACCATGAGCAAATCGCCATTTATCAACCATTTTGATGGTGCCAACGCTGGCAAGCTGGTGTATTATTGGATGCGATCGATAAACACCCGAGGCGTTGTAGGCCCTTGGAGTGCCATGGTTTCAGAAACCATTAGCGGATAAAAAGCCATGCAGTTTGTTGAACTTATTTGGGCAGAAATAAGGAATATTAAAAGCTTATACCTATTTTGCTCACTGAAGTTCAACAAACTTTTTTAAAACAAAAACAATTTTTAACAAACAATAAAACACAAATCAACATGAAAAAGACAATTTTAATTTTAGCAACAGCAGCTTTTGCCTTAGGTAT
>CAIQHW010000319.1 GCA_903871715.1 uncultured bacterium | reverse complement strand
GCTTATGCCGACCATCTGTTTCGATTCATTTTTAAACATACCCAGCATGAAGAAAATGCAAGAGATGTGGTTCAAAATGCTTTTGAAATTTTATGGAAAAAACGTGATGAAGTAGAAATGGAAAAAGCGAAATCGTTTTTGTTTAGTGTGGCTTATAAAAATAAAATTGACCAATTTAGAAAGCAAAGCAAGGTGAATTTGGTAGATGAATTTTCAGCACAAACAAAAATTATCAACGAACACAAATCGGGATTGAAAGATGCTTTGGAAAAGGCTTTGAACACATTGCCCGAAATTCAAAAATCGTGTGTGTTGTTGAGAGATTATGAAGGATATGATTACAAAGAAATTGGTGAAATTTTAAGCTTAAATGAATCGCAAGTGAAGGTTTATATTTTCAGAGCAAGGCAAAGTTTGAAAAATTATTTAGTGAGTATCGAAACAGTTTTATAACATGCACATCAACAGAGATAATTACGAAGAATATTTTATCAGCTACATTGAAAATGAGTTGAGCAATGCTGAACGCCTTGCTGTGGAAAGGTTTGCTAATGAAAATGTGGATTTGAAAAATGAACTAAAATTATTTCAGCAAACAAAATTAGTTGCCGATGAAAAAATAATTTTTGCTGACAAAAAAAGTTTGTTGCAAAAAAATTCAACAAAAATTATTGCTTGGCAATGGAGTTTAAACACTTGGGCAACGGCAGCTATGCTGCTGTTGGCAGTGGGTTTGGGTTGGTGGATGTTTAGTGGAAAGTTGAAAGTTGAAAGTGAAAAGTTAGAAGCAAAAAAGGATACAATTATGAATTTACAATTACCAATTACGAATGAAAGAAAACAACAAAAATTAACTGCTCAATTAGATGAGCCAAAAGTATTGCCGAAAAAAAAATTGATGCAAAAAGTATTTGCTGTTGTAAAAAAAGAAATGTCTGAAACTATTGACACTGCTGATTTACCTAATTCATGGAAAAGCAAAAAATCATGGAATGAAACACATGAAATAACCGTGGTTCAAGATATTCAGACTGAAGAAATTATTGCTCAATCACAAAAAAAAGGAGAGCAAATGGACACGATAAAATCAATTGTACAAAATTCAATTTCAATTCCTCCAACTAAAAAACAAGAAGAAAAAATAATTGCTCAAATTCCTTTTAAAACCAACAAAAATGAAAGACAGATTTTGAAAATGTTGGCTTGGGCAAGCGGCAAAGTTTTGGGCAAAGAAACCAACGATGGCAATTTTGATGTTAGCATTAGTTTTGCTGAAATCAGCCACAAACAAGCATTACAAGACAATTAAAACATAAATTTTAACAACAATAAAATCAAATCAAGATGAAAAATTTTATTTTACTCACTGCTTTATCTATGAGTTTTGTTTCGCTTAAAGCACAAAATCAAAACAACAATACAACCGAAAACGGAAAACCAGTAGGCTCAATTTCAATGGGAAATGTGAAAAAGGAAAGAGACACAGCTTATACAAAAAACGACACCACTTTTTTGCGATTTGGAAAATTAGGAATTGTAATTAAACCAAAATCTGTTGAATTATTTTCAGATAGTTCGCACCATCACCATCAATTTAAAAAAGCAAAAAACATTGAAAACAATTGGCTGGGGCTTGATCTGGGGCTGTGTGGCGCAATATCTGAAAATATTGCTTCAACAACAAAACCTGCAAGTTTAACTTACAATCCTTTCAATGATTTGAAACAAACAAAAAGCATCAACGTAAAATTTTATTTGCTTCAACAACGAATAAATTTGATAAATCATCATCTCAATTTTCGATGGGGAATGGGTATAACTTGGAATAATTTTCGATTCAATAACAACCTAACTTTTGCTACCACAAATGGCTCTCCGCATATCATGTATGCATTTAGCGATTCTTTAAAATTTACTAAAAATAAATTGGTGAATAAATATCTCACCGTGCCTTTGATGTTGGAATTCTCTTTAGGAAAAAGGAAAAATTGGAAATCCTTTCGCTTAGCCGCTGGAGCCGAATTCAATTTATATTTAGACGCTTGGCAAAAACAAATAAGTGCCGAACTGGGCAAGCAGAAAGAATTTAAGGGCAATTACAACTTTTCGCAAACCCCAATAAATTTAGTGGTAAGATTAGGAGTTGGTCAATTAACTTTTTATGGAACGTATGCCATTACACCCATGTTTAATTCATCTCAACAATCCAACTCATTGGTTGGGCAAATTTCCAATTCATTAGTCGGACCAACTGTTTTAGATCCACAATCCATTTTTCATTCTTGGGCAATTGGCATTCAATTAAATGGTTTGTAAAAAAAAGCGTTCAATTTTTTTGAACGTTTTTTTTAAAATTATCTTTTCATCATTGCCAAAAAATCATCAAACAAATAGCGGCTGTCATGTGGTCCGGGGCTGCTTTCAGGATGATATTGCACACTAAACGCAGGTTTGTTTTTTACCTTAATTCCTTCGATGGTGTTGTCGTTCAAATTCAAATGTGTTACTTCTACCAAATTATTTTTTGCCACTTCATTTTCTTTCACTGCAAAGCCATGATTTTGCGAAGTGATTTCGCATTTACCTGTTTGCAAATTAATCACTGGATGATTTAAACCACGATGCCCATTGTGCATTTTATAAGTAGCAATGCCGCAGGCTTCGCTCAATAATTGATGCCCCAAACAAATACCAAACATTGGTTTGTTGGTGGTTAGAATTTCTTTAACCGTTTCAATCGCATAACTCATGCTGGCTGGATCGCCAGGTCCATTGCTGATGAAATACCCATCGGGGTTGAATTTCATCATTTCATCCAATTTCGTTTTAGCAGGAAATACTTTTAAATACATGCCTCTATCTGCCATGCAGCGCAAAATATTTTGCTTCACTCCCAAATCTAAAACTGCCACTTTTACAGGCGAATTTTCATCGCCAAAAAAATAAGATTCTTTGGTAGAAACCTCACTGCTTAATTCTCTGCCAGCCATCGAAGGTTCAGCAGCTAAACGTTTTTTCAATTCTTCAATATCAGTAATTTCAGATGAAATAATGCAATTCATTACGCCTGCATTGCGAATGTGTTGCACAATTGCACGAGTATCAACGCCCTGAATGCCCGCTATTTGCTCGTTTTCAAAATATTCCTGCACATTTCCATCAGCCATAGAGCGACTATAATTGGGCATCCAATTTTTGCAAACCAAGCCGGCAATTTTCATCGAATCACTTTCCGAATCACTTTTTTTGATACCATAATTTCCAATAAAAATATTGGTCATTACTACAATCTGTTTATAATAACTGGGGTCGGTAAAAATTTCTTGATAGCCCGTCATACCTGTGTTGAAACATATTTCGCCAGTTGTAGTACCAATTTTTCCAGCCGCATAGCCGTTGAAAACTGTTCCATCTTGAAGAAGAAGAATTGCTGTTGTCATTAATAAATTTGGTGAATTGTTCTTGCAACTTGAATTACTTCATCACAAAAGTTCGTCAATTGCGGCGGCTAATTTACGGTCTTTTTCTGTAACCACATTGCCTTCGCTGTGCGTTGTTAATTTTAGATGGACTTTATTCCATTCATTGCTCCAAATAGGATGATGGTTTTGGGTTTCAGCAATCATTGCCACTTGAGTCATAAATGCAAAAGCTTCGCTAAAATTTTTAAATGCCACTGTTTTACAAAGTGCGTTGTTTTCTTCTTTCCAGTTCATAATTTTTTCGGTTTAGATAATCGTTATCAGGTAATTCAAAATTAAGCCATTCAATTTCTTTGATGGTTTGTAAATCAG
>CAIQHW010000318.1 GCA_903871715.1 uncultured bacterium | reverse complement strand
CAACAAATAATGTTGAAATTTCGGAAATGATTTGGTCTTTAAAATCAGATAAATCTTGTTTGGTAATAACTTCAATTTGCATAGTAATTAATTTTGGTGCGAATTGATACCAAACAGGCAGAAATAGTGCCAAATGACATTTTTAGCATATTGTTTTTTCAACATTATGTGGATAAAAATTCATCAAAATATTTGCAAAAAAATACCCTTGCAATTAATTGATATTCAGTTATTTGCAAGGGTATTTTAATTTCTATTGACTATGCGATTTTTGCCATTTTGTCGGATGAAATTTTCGTGTCAGTTTTACTGCCAAATTGTAATTTTTCACGAAGCATATTCATGTCATCTGACACTTTTCTATCAACGATTTTGGCATAAATTTGAGTGGTACGAATTGAGTTATGACCTAACATTTTTGAAACGGTTTCGATAGGTACTCCATTGGTGAGTGTGATGGTAGTTGCAAATGTGTGCCGGGCAATATGAAAAGTTAAATGCTTTTTGATTTTGCAAATATCAGCTACCTCTTTCAAATAGGCATTTACTTTTTGATTGCTCTTAACTGGCAACAACTTTTTGCTGTAGATACATTCAGGATGCTTGGCATACTTGTTTATCATTTCTTCGGCAACTGGCAGCAATGGCACATTAGAACGTGAATCAGTTTTTATACGATTGGTCATTATCCACTTATTACCATCAATGCCTTTTGAAATATCGTTGGTAGTTAATTTTTCTACATCAGAATAAGCATAGCCAGTGTAACAAGCAAAAAGAAAAATATCACGAACCTCTGCTAATCGTGGAATTGAAAATTCCTTTTCTTTTAAAAGCTCTATTTCTTCCATTGTTAAAAAATCACGATTCTTTTCTTCGGTCTTGCACTTGAAATTATAAAATGGGTCTTTTTCAATCCAGCCATTTGAAAATGCAATGCGAATAATTTTCTTGAAATTTTTAATGTACTTCATCGCTGTGTTGTTTTGAAGATTATCATTTGTCTTTAGATAAAATTCAAAATCAGTTACAAACTTGAAATTGATTTCAGATAATTCAACATCAGATTTGCTGTGCTTGGCTTTTAAAAATGCAACAACTTTGTTTAAAGTAATATCATAACGCTGTGCTGTTTTTTCAACATAATCTTTTCCAACTTTAGCCCATACCATTTTATTGTGGTACTCGAAAATTTCTTTGATGGTGTATTTTTTTTCTGTTACACCTAACAAGGAATTTTTGATTACTTCGGCAGTGATTTGTTTTTCATCATGCTCTAATGACAAAACAATTTTGTTGACTTTATTTTTTAAGCCATCAATAGTTTGATTGATTATCCTTGCATCTTCTTTTGTTCCTTTTGCATATCCCTTTTCAACATCCCAATTATTGGGTTGAATAATTTTTTTAGTTGAAAGCTCTGCTCGTTTGCCATCAACAGTGATTCGTAAGTAAATTGGAGCATTGCCCATTTTATCAGCTTTTGCTCTTTTCAAGTAAAATAATTGTGAAACTGGTGTATTCATTTTGAATGAAAATTTAGTTTTTGAAGTATTGTTTTTACGTTTTAAAATTACAAAATGTTGTGCAATTTTGCAAATTTATTTTCACTTAAAAGCCTTATGTATAAAGGGTTTCAAGGCAATTCGGTTACCTAATAAAAGATGAGAAATTGGTACCCGAATAGGTATCCTACAATTTGAGAAAATTTGAATAATTTGGTGTAGGCGCAAAACAAAAAACCCTTGCAAACATAGTGTTTACAAGGGTTTCGTTGAATTTGGTAAATTAAAAGTGATCCCGCTGGGACTCGAACCCAGGACCCCAACATTAAAAGTGTTATGCTCTACCAGCTGAGCTACGGAATCCTAACTTTTCCTTTTTAAAGGGCTGCAAAAATACAACCCTAATTTAATTCTGCAAATAGAAATCAACTTTTTATTTCCTTTTTTTCGAAAAATATTTTTCAATTGCCTCAACACCCATATTATTCATGCATTTCGAGGCAGACAACATGCCTTTTCGAGCAGCGGCGATGCCATATTTAATATCAGCGATACCATCCAAATCGTGTGCATCTGGGTTTACAGCAATTAAAACATTTTTCTCCAAAGCATACCCAATCCACTGCCAATCTATATCCAAGCGAAATGGACTGGCATTTAATTCAATCACCACTTCGTTGGCTGCACAAGCGTCGATTATTTTTTTATGGTCAATCGGATATGCTGGTCTTGATAAAAGTAATCTGCCTGTTGGATGTCCTAAAATGGAGGTATATGGATTTTCAATTGCCCTTAAAAGCCTACGCATGGCGGTTTCTTCATTCATTTTTAAAGTAGAATGAACGGAGGCAATGACAAAATCAAACGATTTTAAAACATCAGTTTCATAATCCAAATTACCATCGTATAAAATATCTGATTCAATGCCTTTAAAAATTTTGAAAGGAAAAAATTGTTTGTTTAGCGAATCAATTTCAAGATGTTGTTCAAAAACTTTTTCGGGTTTTAAACCATCAGCATAAGTAGCAGATTGCGAATGGTCGCTGATGCACAAATATTCAAACCCTTTGCTGATGCAGTATTCAGCCAATTCTTTCAATGTGTTTTTCCCATCGCTGTATTTCGAGTGGCAATGAATTACACCTTTAATATCTTGCGCCACAATTAATTTCGGAAGTTTATTTTCTCTTGCTAATTCAACTTCATTTTTCCCATTGCGCAATTCGGGTTCGATGAAACTCAATACCACAGAGGCATACAAGCTATTTTCTGATTCGTATTTTTTTTCAACTACATTGCCTATCAATTTCTTGTGTTCAACATTTGCTGTTGAATTCCACCAACTAAAAACAAAATTTTCTTTTTTAGAAAATAAAATTTCAATTGGAAACCTTGATTGGTAGCGGAATTGCAAAGTAGTTTCCTTTTTTTCGATAAATGAAATTTCAATCATAGGGCTGAAAAAATCAACTACTAAATTT
>CAIQHW010000317.1 GCA_903871715.1 uncultured bacterium | reverse complement strand
GCAACACTCCATGCTTCGGGTTTTGCAGCAAATAATACTTTGGTGTTAGCCCAAGTGGTTTTAAATAGTTCAGAGTTGCGATAACGTTCTAAACAGGTTTCATTTTGCCACGAACTGTATGTGAAATAAATATTCGTGTCTGTTTTATCTTGCCACAATTCTAAATTTTGACAACCTTCAAAATTTCTGATTTTAGATTTTACTTCTTCAAAGACTTTCAAAAACTCTGCTGTTTTATTTTTATCGAAAGTCATTTTCACAATTCTAATCAGCATAAAAAAAGCGAAATAATTTTGCGTAGGCTTAAAAAGAATAAAACACTGTAAAGGCTGATGATTAATGCTTAATCACAGCACCATCGGCAGTAAATGAAGGAGTGATTTCAGGATTTTTTATGGCGTCAATTTGAGCTTTGGTAGCTTTGTCATCTTCGGCATAATGGCGCAACATTTCTACAGAAACTGTATCCATGTAACCCACTCCATGCACATCTATCATCTTGTCTTTTGCCTCCTTATTAATACCAAATTCTTCGCCATTGGCATCTCTAAATTTCACTTTTAAATGTTGCCCACCAGCCAATTCTAAATCAGCCCAACAACCTTTTTCTTGGCACACGGCAGTAATGCGACCTTCCATCACACCATGAAATTCTTTGCCTGTTTTTATTTGTGTATATACATCGTTAGCTGGCGTTGCTGCTGTGTTTTCAAAGGCTTTACCAAATACATTGGCAGTGGCTGTTGAATCTTTGCCCGCCGATTTTTCAGTTGTTGAAGTATTGTTGCAACTTGCAAAAAAGAAAACTGAAACTGTGAAAAGAAGAAAAAAGTTTTTCATGAAAAATTGTTTTTTAAAAAGAAGTCGATAATAAATAAGGTTGCAAAAATAATACTTGAAATGCCATTTAAAGTGGCAAATGCTAAATTAATTCGGCTGATGTCGGTTGGTTTTAAAATTACATGTTGATACATTAATAAACTTGAAAAACTTAAAACGCCTATCCAATAAAATAGCCCGAAATGAGCCAACAGACCGCAACTAACCACACAAGTAATCGACACCAAATGAAAAAAAACGGAAAGCCACAAAGTTTTTTTTCTACCAATAAATACAGGAATAGAAAATAAATTATTGGCTTTATCAAAGTCTTCATCTTGAAGCGCATACAACATATCAAAACCACTTACCCAAAAAATAACCAACACCCCAAACAACACTGGCACTATATCAAAATGATTCGTGACAGCCAAATAAGCTCCTACTGGAGCCAATGCTAAACCAACGCCTAAAATTAAATGGCACAAAGCCGTAAAACGCTTGGTATAGCTGTATCCCAGCGTAATGAACAACGCAATGGGCGACAAATAAAAACACAAATTATTGATGAAAAATGTAGTGATAATAAAAATAGTGGATGATAAAATAACGAGCAATAATGCTTGATTGGGTGAAATGATTTGGGCAGGAATTTCTCTCACAGCCGTTCGTGGATTAAGTGCGTCAAATTGCCTGTCAATATATCGGTTAAAAGCCATGGCAGAAGTTCTGGCAGTTATCATACACACTAAAACTTTTAAGAGCAAAATCAAAATTTCGTTGGTAGAATGAGCGCAATCTTTTATTCCTAACAAAAAACCAATGATGGCAAACGGAAGCGCAAACACAGTATGACTGAATTTAATGAGCGAAAAAAAATCTTTTGCCTTTGCCATTTTTTTAAATTAAGGTGCAAATGTAAAAATTGATTCCATTCCTATTTTATCTTTATCGGCTGTGAAAAAAAATGATTCCAATTTTCAACGCATTCCATCGCTCGATTTTCTTCGAGGCATTGCTGTATTGCTGGTAGTGCTTTGTCACAGCGGCTTTTCGGATGTTTTGGAAAAAATGGGTTGGTGTGGTGTAGATTTATTTTTTGTGCTAAGTGGCTTTTTAGTTTCTGGATTATTATTTGCTGAATACAAAAAAAAGGAAAAAATAAATGCTGGTTTGTTTCTTATCCGTAGAGGTTTTAAAATTTATCCACTATTTTATTTGTTGTTTTTTGTTACAATTTTTAAGAAAATAATCAATCATCACCCATTTACAACCCAGCAAGTTTTTGCCGAATTTTTCTTTTTTCAAAACTACACGCCTGGCTTGTGGACGCACACTTGGTCGCTGGCTGTAGAAGAACATTTTTATTTTTTCTTAGCATTTTTATTCAGCATTATTGCTGCAAAAAAAATGCTGGACAACAAAAAATTGTTTTTAAGCATTTCAGTTTTCATCTTTATTGGTTGTTTGGTGGCTCGTTTCATCACACTTCAATTTTCAGAATTAAATTCGTACACTTTATCCAATTGCACTCATTTAAGGATTGATAGTTTGTTTTTTGGTGTGCTGCTTTCTTACTTTTTTAATTTTTACAAAGATGTACTAATGCAGTGGGTACAACGCTTTCGGGCTTTCATTTTCATTGTTTCTGTTTTGTTTTTTGCGCCTGTTTTCTTTTTTTCTATCAGCTCATATTTTATGAGCAGCATCGGCTTTACTATGCTGTATCTATGTTTCGGTGGTTTTTTGTTATTGATTTTTGTAGATGATAGAAATGAATTGTTGTTAAAAAAAATCGTCACACCTGCTTTTTACAAACTGATTTCTTTCATTGGTTTATATTCCTACAGTATTTATCTGTGGCATATTTTATTTGGTAAACAATTGCTGGAAGCGGTTTTGAAGCATATTCCTTTTCCAATGCCGTCGCTCATTTTGTTTACTTTATACTTACTTTTTGCCATCATTCCAGCCATGTTAATTTCGGAAGTTGTTGAAAAACCATTTTTAAAATGGCGTGATAAATGGTTTCCAAAAAAGTAATAGAGCTGCTTTAAATTTCTTT
>CAIQHW010000316.1 GCA_903871715.1 uncultured bacterium | reverse complement strand
TATTTTTACAGCCCAAATAATTTTTGGAAACAATTTTTTAACCAACAACATAAACAATAATTTAAAATGAAAAAAGTAAAAATTACACTACTTCTTCTTATTACAACTGTTTTCTTTTCTAAAGCTCAAGTGATTTGGTCTGAAAACTTCTCAAGTTTTTCAAGTGGGATTCCAGCTGGATGGACAAACACCGGAACATCAAATGGAACAGCCAATGCTAATGCTGTTTGGAAATATTCTACAACAGGTTCAAAAGGATTTTATGCTAAAGGAACTGGTATTATTTCTTCTCCAACTTCCGCTGGAGGATTTATGATTTTTGATTCCGATTTTATGGATAATAATAATACTTCTACAGCTGGTTCTGGTAGTGCTCCTGCACCTCAAGTTGGACAATTAATAACTCCTGCTTTTTCTACTATTGGATATAATACAGTTCACTTAAGATTTCATCAGTACTTTCGGCAATTTCAATCAACTTGTAAAGTTGGTGTAAGTAATGATAATGGTGTAACTTGGACGAATTTTACGATTAACGCTGCAGTTCCTACTAATTCTGCAATTGCTAATACAGATTCAATTGAAATTCCAATTAGTGGTGTTGCTGCTAATTATGCTCAAGTGAAATTACGTTTTGAAATGGATGCCAATTATTATTTTTGGATGATTGATGATATTTCAGTTTTTGCAACAACAGCAGTTCATGATTTATCAATAAAAGATGTTTATAACAGCAATTACACGAATGTTCCTTTAATTCATGTGGATTCAATTTTATCTGCTTGTGATTTTACAAATCCTGGTGATTTTATGGAAACAGGTGTAAAGTTTACTGCTACAACAAAAAAAGGAACAGCTACGGCTTATACTAGTACATCTTCAGCAATGAATTCTGCACCTGGAGTAGATTCGTCAATTATTTTAGGTAGTAAATATTTACCAACTTCCAAGGGAACATTTACTACTACATTTAAATTGGCTTATGATAGTTTGAGCAAAGACATAACTCCAGCTAATAATTCTGGATTTAGCTATTCATTCAATGTTACAGACTCAACTTATTCTTGTGATGATAATAATATAGTTGGTGCCTACTATATGTATAATGCTGCAAACAATATTACTTCGCCATTGAATTGGGGTAATTTTTACACTTTAAAAGTCAAAGACACAATTACTGGAATTGGTGTGGTGATGGAAAGTAGTACTGTAGTTTCGGGAACTGGGTGCACAATTCAAGGTGTAATTTATTCAGTGAATTCACAAACTGGAGCTGCCACTCAATTATTAACAACTGATAAAAGAGTATTAACATCTGCAGATTTATCTAGTACTTCGGCAAATGAAATTAGATTGCATATTTCACCATCAAGCAATAAACGTATATTGACTCCAGGCACTTATTTTGTTGCTGTAACCACTTTAACAACAAATACTACAGTTATTTGCGTTGGTAATTCTGGAAACTATGGCACACAATTGTACGATTATGATGTATCACAAGGTAGAATTTTTAATGGTGGTGGAAATGGCTCTGCAGCTATGGTTCGTGCTTATTTTGGTGTTCCAGAAAAAGCACCTACTGGTATTGAATCAGTAAATAAATTTAACTTAAGCCCAGCATATCCAAATCCAGCTCAAGCAGGATCAACTATTACATTGCCAATTGATTTGTATTCATCTGCCAACAAAGCAACAGTGCAAGTTTACAACACTATTGGTCAAATGATGAGTAGTGATGTGCAATCAGTTTCTAACCATGTGAACATTGCTACAACTGGATTACGAACTGGTATGTATATTTATTCTG
>CAIQHW010000315.1 GCA_903871715.1 uncultured bacterium | reverse complement strand
TAGCCGTTTTAGGTTTTTTTTAGGTAAACTTTGTACCAAGAAAAACACTAAACCCTATTTTATGAAACACCTTTATAAACCCATTTTAATCTTCGCATCTTTTCTTGCCATTGGCGAAAAATCGGAAGCTCGATTTAGTAACGACAAAGCTTCATTGAGCTTTGGAAGCGGCTCGGTGGCTTTTAAATCACCCAAACAAAATTCAAAAACAAATGTAGCCGACAACAAATTAGTGTTATCAGGCAATGCTGCCTCATTGTATTTGGTAGATGAAAAAAACGGCATGGTTTTTTACCCCAACAATTTATTATCACTTCGGGTTTTGCTAAAAAATGTGGGCTTAAACAATGATAGAAATGCAATGTCAATTGCTTCGTTATCAGCATCAAATTCAACAAGCATTTTACATCTAAGCAGTCATGAAATCTTTGTAGCAAAAGATATTGCAGGTATTGAAGCTGAAAATTTTTCAGTCAGTTGTTTGCAGCGAAAACAATATTTTGTTTCGTGGATTGCTTCGGCAGCAAATCAAAATGGCTATTTTAAAATCAGTTACATCAATGCCAATAATCAGAAAATAACAGTGCATCAAACGTTGCCACAAAATGCAGCGAATGCAAAATATACAGCCATGATTACGCTGCCTGAAGCCATCAGCAAGCCACTCTTTAAATTAGAGTTTGAAGATGTGAATCATGCAACCATGGCTCTTGCCAACACAATCGTGAACAGCGATGCCGAGGGCGAAATGGTAGATATGGTGGGTAATGCTGATGAATCATCCTTGTTTGTAAAATCGGTAGGAAGCAACGGCGGCGGCACTTACAAACTAGATGTCTATGATGCTTTAGGTAACTTAATTGTGGGCAATCAGGAGGTTGAAATTATGGCGGGCAGTTCACAAATTATTCCTGTTGATTTGCCACAAAGTGAGCATGGGCAGTATGTGGCAGTGCTTTCTAACCCATCTAAAAAGAAAAAGAAAGTGTTTAAAATTTCGATTTAGTAATTTTATAAGCGAAAAATAATTGCAAAAAACTGCAATAGAAATAAAATTCTGTTGCAGTTTTTTTATTTTTCAAAAATGAATATTCAACATTCTTTCGCAGCATTGGATAATAACACTAATGAAGCTTTGCGATTAGCCAAAAGCTTTACTACAACGCAATTGAGTTATAGTGAAAATGAAAGATGGAATGTTTTGCAAATTTTAGAACACATTTGTTTGACAGATAAAATTATCATTTCAATTATTATTGGACCAACAGAAAAATGTCACACCAATAATGAATTTATTGGTAATGAAAAATTAAAACTGTGTTTAGTTGAAAAGCAAACCACAAAAGTGAAAGCACCCGTAATACTTGAACCGAAAGGCTATTTGAATGATGTATCAACTTTTGAAAAAGTATTTTTAGCGCAGCGAAATTTATTAAAGCAACAAATTGAAACGGGCGAAATTGCAATTGATAATCGTTTGCGTAAACACCCAATGTTGGGCGAAATGACTATTAGTGATTGGTTGTATTTTTTTGATTCATCACACTCAAAGGCATTTGCAGCAGGCAATAGAATTAATCAGTTAAAAATGGAAAGATTTTCCGAGTCAATTTTTATTTTTGAAATCAGAAATGCTACATAGATTTTTAAAAATATTTTTTATTACATTTTTATTTCAAACACAATTCGGCTTTGCCTTCGATGGTAATGCGTTAAGTGCTAGAAGTCAAGCCATGGGTAATGTTGGTGTGATTTTTCGTGATGCCAATGCTGTTTTTAGCAATCAAGCTGGATTGGCGTCTATTCAATTTTTTGAAGTAAGTGTGGGTGCTGAAAGAAAGTTTTTGATGAGTGATTTGCAACAATTTTCTTTAGCATTAATTGCACCAACCAAAACAGGCGCTTTTGGTTTTAGTGCACAACAATTTGGCTTCACCGATTTTAATGAAACTAAACTGGGAATTGGGTTTGGAAAAAGATTAGGTGAGAAATTAGATGTGGGAATTCAGCTCGATTATTTGCAACAGCAC
>CAIQHW010000314.1 GCA_903871715.1 uncultured bacterium | reverse complement strand
TCCAAATAACATTAACCAAAACAGCAGTAGAATCTGATGTTTTTTGAAGTGCATCAGTGTAATTTGAAACGGAAATGAGTAAAATATTTTTTGTAAAAATTTCAAACTAATACAATTAATAGCAACGAAAGTAGTGTGAAATAACTATCTGCATGCTTTTTTGAAACCACCACAATCGGTGCATTTGTCTATATTTTCTTACGTTAACTTTTCATTTAAGAAAAGCTAACTTTTTGTTTACTTAAATTTGCAACTATGATAAAATTAGTTTTCAGCAACTGCAAATTTTTTGTTTTTTTATTGCTTCTATTTGCCTTCAATCGTTCTTTATTTATTCTATTCAATCCTGCTCATTTTGAAAAGTTTTCTTTTCAGGTATTCTTTAATTTAGTTTCAAAGCCTCTTCCATTAGATGTTTCCACAGCTTGCTATTTGTTTGCAATCCCTTTTTTATTAGTAATAGTTGATCAATTGTTTCAAATCAAACAGCTTTCAAAAATTATTTTTGCCTTTGTATTATTTGAATTGATTTTAGTCAATCTAATTTCTGCAATAGATATTGTTATATATCGTGAAATGGATGTGAAAATTCATTTCAAACTATTTAATCATTTGCAACATCCTACTGAAGTATTGCGCTCCTTGGCTTTAAAATATTGGCTCGAAGGTATTTCACTCATCATTGTTTGTACATTTTTAGAATTCTATTCTTTAAGAAAAATTATTGGCAATTGGATATTACCAACTAAAATTAAGTTTTGGAAAAACAGTTTGTTTGCCGTTTGCATTTTGTTGATTGGCGCATTTTTTATCGTATTAGGCGTTAGAGGTGGTTTGCAACAAATTCCAATAAACGAAAGCGAAGTTTATTTTTCTAAAAATAACTTTTTCAACAATGCTGCTGTAAACCCTTGCTGGACTTTGATTCATAGCTATATCGAAAACAAAAAAGTGTTGGCAGGAAATCCATATCATCAAATGGATGATGCAACAGCAAAAAAAATTGTAGCTGATTTATATAGAGTGGAAAAAGATTCTACCATTTCAATTTTAAAAATTGCAAAGCCCAATGTGTTGTTTATTATTTTAGAAAGCTGGAGTGCTGATATGATTGAAAGCCTCGGCGGCATTAAAAATGTGACACCCAATTTCGAAAAATTTATTCAGCAAGGTATTTTATTTAAACATTGCTATGCCTCTGGAACGCTGAGCGACCAAGGCATTCCAGCTGTGTTGAGTGCTTATCCTGCACAGCCGATTACATCTATTATTGCCAACCCCGAAAAATATTCGAGCATGCATGGCATCAATCAAAATTTGAAAAAATTGGGTTACCACACTTCATTTTATTTTGGTGGGCAATTAATTTATGGCAACATCAAAAGCTATCTTTATTATTTAGGGTTTGATGAAATTAAGGAGCAGAAAGACTTTGCTGATTTGCCTTCAGGAAAATTGGGCATTCACGATTCGCTTATGTTGCAAACTTGGTTGCAACATATCCATCATTTTCCAACACCTTTTTTCAGTTGCTTATTTACCGTGAGCACGCATTCGCCATTTGATGCGCCGATGCCAGAAGTGATTCATGAAGGCGGCTATTTAATGCCTTACATCAATTCGGTGCATTATGCTGATAAAAGTTTAGCCGATTTTTTTACTGTTGCCAAAAAAGAAAAATGGTATGCCAATACTCTGTTTGTGCTGGTTTCAGACCATAGCCATGATTCGCCGTTAAATTTGAATGAAGAACATTCTGGGCAACACTTTCATATTCCGCTGTTGTTTTTTGGTGATGCCATAAAAGAGGAATGGAGAGGCAAAACGATAGAAAAAACGTGTTCGCAAAATGATATTATTGCTACTGTTTTGCATCAATTAAATCAGCCAAGCAATGAATTTAATTGGAGTAAAAATTTGTTCAATCCACTCACCAAAGATTTTGCTTACAGTAGTTTTACAGAAGGTGGTGGCTTTGTAACCAATTCGGCAGAAGCCAGATGGGAAAAGCCTTCGAACCAAATCATCACACATGGGCGCAACGAAAAATGGAATCAGCAAAATGCTGAAAAAGCAAAAGCATTTTTGCAAACATTGATGAATGAATACTTGAAATTTTAAATAAACTACTAGAGATTTAATACGCGATTACTTCAGGTGAGAGCATTGGTTGATTCAATTTGCTAT
>CAIQHW010000313.1 GCA_903871715.1 uncultured bacterium | reverse complement strand
TGCACTTAAATCAATTGAAACAAAAGAGGACACAAAAGTTGTTGAACAAATTGCATTTCATAACAAAATTTCAGACACACTAACTGAATTAGAAATTGAGATTAATAATATTCATTCCTTATACAAAGATTATTACAAATCATACATCGCATTAAGGAAAGATGCAGATAAAATAAGTAAACTTCAACTACTTGCATTACTCTCTGAGGGTTTAAAGGTTCTTAAGAAGGACATCGTAAAAGATAATTTTTGTCCATTGTGTCAACAAGAAAAGGACAAACTAAAACTTGCACAGGAATTAAATCAAAGAGTTGAAGATTTAAAGGAAATTAAAGCCGAGCAAGATAAACTCAATGAAGAATGCGAAGAGCTTACCAAGCTGCTTCGCAATAATTACACAGTAGTTAGTGGTTTGCTTAAAGAAAAGCATCTTTCCGAAAAGGAAAATGAACCAACCAAAAAGAAGATTGAGCAAATTCAAAATTCTATAAAGATTATTGGCGAAGATTTGAAAAAAGATATTTTTTCAACAGACCCATTAAAAGAGTTTTCGCTTGTCAAAATTGATGACAAAGAAATCAAAGGCCTAATTTCCAACGCCAAAGTAAAATCAAAAGCACTTTCTGATAGTATCAAAGAAAACAAAAAGTTACATATACATACAAAACTTTCAAGGGCTTTAGACGCTTATTTAGCTCACAAGAAACTTGAAAGAGAAGAAGAAATATTGACTAAACAGCAATTGACTTTTGAAGCCTTATACACTGACTTTATAAAAAGGCAGGAAGAAGCGTTAGAAGGTTTTTTAACAATGTTTTCGGATGAAATAAACAGCTATTACGTTGAAATGAACCCTAATGAAAAAGTTGAGGACATTCAACTTGTTCCAATCAAAGACAAAAATGATGAACTCTCAGGAATTACAATTGAATATACATTTTACAACGAAAGACAAACACCGCCAGTAGCTTTATTAAGTGAAAGCCACATAAACTGTTTAGGTTTAGCTTTCTTCTTGGCATCTGTAAAGGCTTTCAATAAAGAGAATGATTTTTTTGTATTGGATGACGTCATTTCAAGTTTTGACAGCACACATAGAACAAGATTTATTCGACTTCTGATAAATAAATTTAGTGATTATCAAATCATTTTATTAACCCACGAGAAAGACTTTTTTGATATTGCATCAAGTGAAGCAAAACGAAATAATTGGTTAATAACATCACTTTCTTGGACAGCGGAAAAAGGAACAACTTTTGAAACTCCGCTTGTAGATTTGAGAACAAAAATCGAAGACAAGTTCAAAGCGAAGAACATTGACGGGCTTGGCAATGACATTAGACGTTATGCTGAAAGGCAATTAAAACAGATTGCATACAACATTGAAGCAGGACTTGCATTTCGTTTCAATGACAGGAACGAAGAAAGAATGATGAATGAACTTTTGTCGTCTGTGCAAAGCAGAGTGAATAAGCAATCACCAGCAGACTTGAAAATCAAAAACAACATTGACAGTATTCTTGCTTCGCCAATTTTAATCGGAAATAAAACATCACACGACAACACATTTAAAGAAAACATTAACGACCTTGATGTATTTTGGGAAGATGTAAAAAAACTTATCAAGACTTTTTATTGCTCGGACGACAAGTGCAAATCGTTTGTTGCAATGAAAAACTTTGACAATGTAAAAAGCAAAATTCGTTGCAATTGTGGGACAGTAAACTATGACTGGAAAAAATAAGCCGTAGAAGTTAAACCGTGTTCGTGTTGTCGAAGTACCATAGAAGTTAAGCTGTATTTGTTATGTCGAAGTTCCGCTTCGGCACTTCCTGTTTCAAAAAATTGAATCTTTAAATCACATCAACATGAAAAAAACTAGTCTATTAATTTTAATCATTGCCATCTCGTTCGGCTTTGGTTTTGCTTTCAAAGCGTTTATCACTCCTTCGAATGAAAGTAATGCAAGCAAAAAAGTTACCGGTATTGGCGGCATTTTCTTTAAATGTAAAGAGCCGAAAAAAGTAAGAGAATGGTATCAGAAAAATCTGGGTATCAATACTAATCAATACGGTGCTGTGTTTGAATGGTATCAGGGCGCTGACAGCACCAAAAAAGGATTTACTCAATGGAGTCCGTTTAATGAGAAAACAAAATACTTCGAGCCTTCTACCAAAGATTATATGATTAACTACCGGGTTGAAAATCTGGATGCTTTGGTAAAAGAACTAAAGCAAAATGGTGTTACCGTAGTTGATACCATTGAATCGTATGATTATGGCAAGTTTGTTCATATACTCGATGTGGAAGGAAATAAGCTGGAGCTCTGGCAACCGAATGATGTGGTGTATGAAAAGATGGGAAAAACGATGGGCAGCAAAACGACGAAGTAAATTTCAAGAACAAATTTTAGAGGTTGTAAAAAAAAGTTTTTAAAAATATTGCGTAACTCAAAAGTTACCTATACATTTGTGTAACTAAAAAGTTACGCATTATGCAAAAAAAAATTAAACACACCTTTTATTTCAGCCAGACTCCAAAAGAAGTTTGGGAGTATTTAACCAAGCCCGAATTGATGGAGCAATGGCTGATGCCAAGCGACTTTCAGCCGATTGTTGGTCATCATTTTCGTTTCAACAATCCTAACAACACGTTTGTGGTTTGTGAAGTGCTGGAAGTAAAACCATTTACCAATTTAAGTTACGTCTGGAAAAATGACTGGGCAGTTACCAAAACGCCTTTTACTTCAAAAGTGAGCTGGACATTGAATCAGATTGATGGCGGCACAGAATTATTATTGGTGCACAGCGGCTTTGAATTGTTTAAAGACTTAACGCAACACAACGCTGGCTGGATGTTCTTGTGCAACAAATTGGGTGAACTTTTAAAAGCGGCTAACAAATGAGAATGCAAACATTAGATGCTTTTCAGGTGATTGCCGACCCCAGCCGAAGACAAATGCTGATGCTGCTGTCG
>CAIQHW010000312.1 GCA_903871715.1 uncultured bacterium | reverse complement strand
GGTGTTGGTGCATTTTGATGCAAGAGTGGCAGGAATTGCACCTGGTCAATCGGCTGTTTTTTACGAAGGTGATGATTTAATTGGTGGTGGAAGAATTCATTCGGCTTGGTAATTAACATTTCCACATCAAAGTCATTAAAGAAACTGACTTTCGTCAGTCTAATTTTTCAACCTGCTTTATTACATTTGCCAAAGTTTTTACCACTACACTAAATGCAAAACAACAAAGACTTTCAACTGTCTTTATCGCAATATTTCGCCATCGGAGTTAATTTTAAAAACTCCGACATCAGCATTCGCAGCGATTTTTCTTTATCCGAAGAACAACAACTGCAATGCTTACAAATGGCTACCAAAGCTGGTTTCAACGATTTTATTTTATTGCACACTTGCAATCGTACAGAAATGTATGGCATTGGCGAACCACAAATTGCCAAAGAAATTTTATGCGAAACTGTAAATCAACCGATAGATTTCTTTGATGAACAACAATTTGTGAAAACTGGGCAAGAAGCCTTTGAACACATCTTTTCAGTAGCTGCTGGTTTGGATTCGCAGATATTGGGCGATTACGAAGTTTTAGGTCAATTTAAAACAGCTTGCAAAAATTCTAAGAAGAATAATTTGATGAGTCCTTACTTTGAAAGGCTTACCAATACTTGCGTTCAGTCATCAAAAGAAATAAAAACGAACACCGATTTGAGCAAAGGAACGGTTTCAGTTTCGTTTGCAGCGGTGGAAGAATTGATGAATAAATTTGGCAAAAATCCTGTGAAAGTTTTGTTAGTTGGCATTGGAAGTTTCGGGCAAAATGTGGCGAAAAACATCAAAACATATTTGCCCAATGCTGTTGTAACTTTAACCAACAGAACAATTGCAAAAGCCGAGAAACTGGCTTTGGAATTAGGTTACAACACAATTGCTTACAACGATATTACTTCAAAAGCAAAGGAATTTGAAGCCATTTTGGTTTGTGCTGGCGCAAATAATTTTTTGTTTACCAAAGAAATTTTTGAGAAAGGCAACATCGAATTGTTGTTAGATTTAACTGTACCTCAAAGCATCGAACCATTAATTGCGCAAGCATTTGAAGTAGAAGTGATGAGCTTGGACGACATCTCAAAATTGCTGGATAAAACTTTAGAAAAACGAAAATTCTTTTTGCCATTAGCAAAAGAAATTGTTTCAAAAAATATTGCCGAGTTTGAAGAATGGTTGAAAGTTTATTTGAATCGCGATAAAATTTTGCAACTAAAAAATACTTTGTTGAGCATCATGAATCAATGTCCGCATCTAATGGAAATGGACATTGCGAAGCGAAACAAAATGATGAATGTTGCCATCAATCAATTGGTGCAAGACATCAAACAAAAACCTGCAGAAGAAATTAGTGTGGAGCATGCAGTTCAATATTTTATTCAAATCAATCATTCCATTTTAGTTGATGCCAAGCATTAAAATAGGCACACGTGACAGCCAATTGGCTTTGTGGCAAGCAAAATTAGTACAGAAAAAAATCAACTATATTTCTTCTGCCGACATTATCGAGATCAAAAGTGAAGGCGATATTGATTTGGTTTCACCTTTGTATGAAATGGGTGTGCAAGGTATCTTTACAAAAACTTTAGACATTGCATTGCTCAATAAAAAAATTGACGTGGCAGTACATTCTTTAAAGGATGTACC
>CAIQHW010000311.1 GCA_903871715.1 uncultured bacterium | reverse complement strand
CGCCATTGTTGCCAATATGGTTTTTCAACGCATCACTAATACTGTTGGCTGTGGTAGAAATGGCTGCGTCATTGTGTTCGTTGGGAATTGCACTATTATTGATAATGGCATCTCCTGCATGTTCTTTTACTAAATTTACTAACTCTTCAAACATAATTAATTATTTTTTTGTGGAAATTAAGAAACTAAAATAGCTTACAAATCTAAAATTAGATTTGTGAAATGAAGTTAACTTATCACGAAATTTGGGTTGCAAAAAGATTAATCAAACGATTGATTGCTCTTGGCTGCTTGTTGCAACATTTTTTCGTATTCGGCTGGCGATAAATCGTTGTAGAAAAAATTGCTGGGGTCAATTTTTGTTCCACCTTTTATTACTTCGTAATGGCAATGTGGACCAGTAGAAGCACCTGTGCTACCTACAAATCCAATTACTTCACCACGTTTCACACTTTGCCCCACATTTACTTTCATGCGGCTCATGTGTCCATACAAAGTTTGATAACCATAGCCATGATTGATGATGATATGCATTCCATAGCCACTATTATCGTAAGAGGCAAACGAAACTACACCATCGCCTGTAGCATAAATAGGGGTACCCATTGAAGCAGTAAAATCAATGCCACTATGAAATTGCATGATTTTGTAAATCGGGTTGATGCGATAACCATATCCTGATGCAATGCGCATCAAATTTTTATTGCTCACAGGTTGAATAGCCGGAATGGCTTGCAACATCTGTGTTTTGTTGTCAATCTTCTTTTTCAATTCGTCGTAAGATTTAGATTGAATATACATTTGTCGGCTCAATTTATCCAAAGTTTCTGTAGTGCTAATCATCAAATCGCTGCTCGAAAAGCCCTCTAATTTGGCATACAAATTTGCGCCACCAAAACCAGCTTGTCGCACATCTGGTGGTATAGGTTCGGCTTCAAAAATTACGCGATAAATATTATCATCTCTATCTTGCAAATCGCCCATTACTTTGTCCAAGTTTTTCATTCTATTATTCAATGAAACATATTGGGTGCGCATTTGAGCCAACTCACGTTTTAATATTTTTTCTTTGGGTGAATCTAAATAAGTATAAGCAAAATACATGATAACAAAGGCAAACACGGCTGCGGCGCACAAAAAACCAAAGATGCGCAGCAACGAATTGCCCCACGAAAATTTTACCTTTTCGTAGCTCAACGTGTGTGTGTTGTAAAAATATTTTACTTTTCTTTTTCCCATTTTTTAATTTAAAAAAAATGATTGAAGCTGTTTCAATTTTGAAAACAACTTCAATCATTTCAAAAAAAGAAATTACCAACCTTGCTTTTTAGCAACGCCGTTTTTAATAGCTTCCAATGCAGTAGCTTCGCTAAGCATAGTAGTCATTTTATTTCCTTTGCCGTCGTTGCCTTGAGCCATATAGCCGCCACGAGCAGTTTTAGAAATTACCGCATCTTGCAACGGCACATTTTTTTCTTTTGTTTTCATGCAATAAGCAGTTAACATTTTCGACATGTGATAAAGTTTTTAAAAAGTTAATTAATAATTGAACTGCGGCAAAAGTATCAAACTATTTAAGAAAAAAGGAAAAAAAATTGTTGTTGAATTTTATATACAACCCCATTTCGATTTTGAAAATAAATTTTACACCTCAAAATTACAGTATAAACAATAAAAAAAGTGGCTTCCACAAACAGTTTGCACCACTCCTTTTATTTTGATAGAGCGGCATAATTTTTTATTCCTACTTTTGAAAATTATTTTTACATCATGAAATATTTACCAATCGACTCTACATTATTTATTGAAAATCGAAAACGATTTACTGCCAAATTAAAACCCAACAGCTTGGCAATTTTTAATGCCAACGATATGATGCCTCGAAATGCTGATGCACAGCACGTTTGGCGGCAGAATAGCGATTTGTTTTACTTAACGGGTATCGACCAAGAAGAAACTGTGTTGATGCTTTTCCCTGATTGTGAAATTGATAATCGCAAAGAAATTTTGTTTATCAAAAGAACGAGTGAAGAAATTGCTACATGGGAAGGACACAAATACACCATGGCTGAAGCTAAGACTGTCAGCGGCATACAGCATATTTTTTGGCTCGACCAAATGCCTCCTATTTTAAATTTATTGATGCGCCATGCTGAACACGTGTATGTAAACACCAACGAAAACGACCGCTATGTGCATGAAGTAGCATATCGCGATTTGCGCTTTGTGCATAGATTAATGAAAGGTTACCCAGCACATAGCTATCAGCGCAGCGCACCGTTAATGGCAAGTTTGAGAGAAATAAAATCGGCAACCGAAATTGAATTAATCGATAAAGCCGTGCAATTAGCCAAGCAAGCATTTTTCCGCATGGCTAAAAAAGTGAAACCTGGTGTGTGGGAATATGAATTAGAAGCCGAAATGATTCATGAATATATTTCGAATCGAGCTACGGGTCATGCTTTTGAACCCATTATTGCTAGCGGCAAAAATAGTTGTGTATTGCATTATACCAAAAACAATGAGCAATTGAAAGATGGCGATGTGTTGTTGTTAGATTTTGGTGCCGAATATGCCATGTACAATTCTGATATCACCAGAGTATTGCCAGTAAATGGAAAATTTACCCCTCGGCAATTAGAAGTGTACAACGCTGTGTTAACTATTCAAAAGGAAGCTAAAAAGATGTTAATAGCTGGCAACGAGCGCCAACCTTATGAAATAGAAGTGGGCAAAGTGGCTACCGAACAATTAATAAAATTGGGTGTGTTGAAACAAGAAGATGTGCTGAAACAAAGTGCCGATGCGCCTTTGTACAAAAAATATTTTATGCATGGCACTTCGCATTTTTTAGGCTTGGATGTGCACGATATAGGCAATTACTACGGCAACAAATTTGCCGCAGGCATGATTCTTACATGCGAACCAGGCATTTACATCAAAGAAGAAGGCATAGGCATTCGCTTAGAAAACGATATTTTAATAACCGAAAATGGCAATATCGATTTGATGGAAAAAGCAGGTATCCCCATCGAAGCCACTGATATAGAAGCTTTGATGCGATAAATGGAGTACACAATTTGGAAACACTTAGTTATCCAATATATGTACATCATGATCAAAGATGATTAGGTCTTTATGAAAGATTTACACGGATTCAAAGGTCGTGGTTAAACATGAATAGGTTGTAGTTGAATATTCAAACATTATGTTCATTTTTCTAAATATCAAAATCGAAGCGCTATAGTGCGCTTTCAATTTCCATTAAATTCAGAATAATAAAGCAATTTTCTTTGCCAATGCTGTGCAAAGAATTATTCCCATGCTGGTGCAAGTTTGAAGCTTTGCCTTTAATGATAAACACTTTTGCCAGCCGAGTGTCAAATGGCTACAAAAATTCCTTTTCTTTTTTCAAAAATTATTTTTAAAAAACTTTCATCCCCTTTCCAATTGTAATCAAACTGAATAAACTTTTCCCAACAAGCTCACTCCAAGCGCCTGAACAATCGCCATAACATTCAAACTGCGGCACTAAGCCTGAGTGGGTGAAACGCAATTCGGTTTTGTTTCCTTTTTCTGAAATTTCAAAAATGATTTTGGTTCCATTCCATTCAGTTTTGTTTGGAAATGAATTCAAATCGCTTTCAGTAACTAACCAAACTACTTTTTTATTTGGAATCATCTCCACCACTTTTTGTTTGGAATAATGAAACGTCATCATTCTGTAATCAAACTCATCGCCGAGTTGATGGCTGTTGCCTTTAATTTCTCCTTGCCACCAATCAGCTACATTATTAATGGCGCTGAAAACTTCTGCTGGTGATTGTTCCACCTCAAAAGTTGTTGTAAAATTTTGATTGTTCATTTTTGTTTTGATTTTAAAATTATTCTGGCATTCCTTTTCCTTCATTGATAAATTGCACCAAACTATTGCAAACATGCCCTGTCCAGCCTGTTTCACAATCTTCATAACATTCACAAGAGGGAATTAAACCAACATGCGTAAAATCAATTTGGGTTTGATTTTTCTTTTCCGAAATTTCAAAAACCACATCTGTGCCATTCCATTCTTTTTTGTTTTCAATCCATTCTAAATTGCAATCCACCACTTTCCAAACCACTTTTTTGTTTGGAATTAATTCACTGATTTCGAAATCAACCCAAGTTGTTCCAAAATCAACAGTGAATTTGTCGTGCAATTTTTCTGATTTTCCTCTCACTTTTTTTGCCCACCATTTTTTCACTTCATTGATTTTTTTCAACGCTTCTTCTGCCGAAGCGTTTACTTTTATTGTTGTTGTAAAGTTCTTGTTTTTCATTTTGCTACGTTTTTAATGATTAAATTATTTGAACCATTCCAATTGTCCAACACCAGTATTAATAAGACTTTGCAAACTTTGCTGAACAAATCCTGTCCATGCCCATTCACAATTTTTATAACAATCATAGCTGGGCACTAAACCAATTTGAGTGAAAGTCAATTGTGTTTTATCATCGTGTTTTGAAATTTCAAAAATGATTTTATTGCCCACCCATTCCGTTTGGTCTTTTGCATTTTTGAAATAATTTTCTTCCACTAACCAAACCACTTTTTCATTGGGTATCAGTTCAATCGTTTTCAATTTAGTTCTATGATTGTCAGCAAAATGATAATTCCATTCTGCATTCAATTCATCTGTAATGCCCTCTATTTCAGCACTCCACCAAGCCTGTGGATTATTGATAGCTGAATAAACTTCTTGAGGAGTTTGCTCCACCAAAATTGTTGTTGTGTAATTTTTGTTTTCCATTTTGTTTAGTTTTTGATTATTGTTATTTAATTTGATCTTGCTTTAGCATCTAAAATCATTTGCAATTTTTGCAGTTTTCCAGCCCAGAATTTATCGAAGTAATCAATGAAATCCTGCACCTCATTAAAGCCATCTTGCTGCAAGGTGCAATAGCGTTCTCTACCAATATTTTTGATAGTGATGAAACCTGCGCCATACAATACTTTCACATGCTTTGAAACCGCAGGGCGACTCATCTCAAAATTTTCAGCTAATGAGTTT
>CAIQHW010000310.1 GCA_903871715.1 uncultured bacterium | reverse complement strand
GATTTTGCTAAGGATAAAATTGGCTACCACCTTGCAATCCGCCACCAGAGCGGAGCTTAATTAAAAATATTTTTTTTAAAAAGTAGCAAAAAGCTGGCGTAGGTCGCAAATACGTATGATACTCACGTATCATAAACAAGTAAAAAATCATGCAAAATCAATCGTTAGAAATCGCAAAAATTATTCAACATCAATTAATGACTTTAGGAAAAATTAAAGTATGGAGCTGGGGTGCACATTCTTGGGCAGTTATTGAAAACGGACTTGAATTCAAGGTGCAAGGATTCAAATTTAAAGGCGTTGTAAAAATCGTATTGATGCCATCAGACACATACACAATTCAATTCATTAAAAACAAGAAAGTTGAAAAAGAATATTCAGAAGTTTATTTCGACCAGCAAGTTCCCCTTATTGATGAGTATGTTGAATTTACTGGTGAGAAGTATGAGCAAGATGTAAATAATGCAGTTTATCACTTTTAATAATTAACCCAATAAATTTCATGAGCCAGTTCCGAATCGAACTGGCTTTTTTATTTGTAAAATATTTTGCGTTACTCTGGCGTATGTCATTTTTTCCTTAGATACTCGTGCCGTAACAAATTACAAACACTCGTTTAAAATCCGTCATGACAAACAATTTTATAGGTTATTTTAGAGTTTCAACACAAAACCAAGTTCGAGCAGACCAAACAAGTCTTGGAATCGAATCGCAAAAAACAGCAGTCAAAAATTTTATCGGCACATCTGGAATTTTAATAAAAGAGTTTGTGGAAATTGAATCTGGAAAAAATAACAACCGCCCAATTTTAGAACAAGCCATTCAAGAAGCAGAAAAAAGTGGAGCAACATTAATCATCGCCAAAATAGATAGGCTATCAAGGGAGGTTTCATTTTTATTTCAATTAAAACAGCGAATACAAAACAGTGGTGTGAAAATAAAATCATTGGATATTCCCAACATGGATACATTGAATCTTGGAATCTATGGAACCATTGCCCAACACGAACGTGAAACAATTAGTTTGCGAACAAAAAATGCGCTGGCAGAACTTAAAAAGAAAGGTGTTAAATTAGGTAAGCCAGAAAACCTAACGGATAATGCCAGATTGAAAGGTCAGCAAGTAATAAAACTGAATGCCATCAATAATGATAGAAATAGACAAGCTCAAGCTATCATAATTGGGTGTAAAGAAAAAGGCATGTCTTACAATGAAATTGCCGACTATCTCAATGGTTTAAATTTCCGAACTCGAACGAACAAAGAATTTTTTGCTACAAGTGTGAAACGTTTATTTGACCGCTCAAAAATTTTATTCCCTTTGCAGTAAAGGGTTTGCTGACTTTATCGCTTTGCGTTACTTGACAGCATCAACATAAATTCGTACCTTTGTATTACTTTAATGGATAATTGGGTTCTTGTATATTCCTCATTGCACCAAACCAGTTTTTCATTTTTAAAACTTTGTCGAGAGCTATCGTAATTGGTAGTTTATCTGACCTAATAAGTGTTTAAAAAACACATTCAACTAACGTAAATTTTTCAAAATGCCCAATGTGGGTGCTGGGAAAAGTGTGTCATGTT
>CAIQHW010000309.1 GCA_903871715.1 uncultured bacterium | reverse complement strand
TCCAGATACCTTACTTGCTGGGTTAATGGGTTTTCAATGGCTTCAATTCTATACCCACAAATCACACCTGTAATCAGTTTTGCATGAGGGTTTAGTTGGGCTCGTTTAAAAAAAGTTTCAAAAGTTGCTTTTTCAGCAATCAATGTTTTTAGTGCTTGTTCATTGAAATTTGTTAACCACTCAATTACCTGATTTAATTCAGCTATGGTTCTGCCTTTGCTTTCTACTTTTTTAATGTAGAGCGGATATACCGAAGCAAAAATAATTTTTGCAATTCGTTCATCTTGTGTACCGCTGGCGCAAGTGTGAAGCGTTGGTAAAGCGCATAGCCCACTTGTACCAAGATACAACGGCACAAGTTCGCCACCCACAAAGGCTCGGCTGCAAACTTGCGCCAGCAGGGGTTTTTTCAACCCATCATTAGCTATGTGTTGTTTAAGGCTGTATTGGCAGTAACTACTAAAATGTATATTAAGCGGATAAATGCCGAAAGTAAATTAGCCCAATAAAAGCATTATATTCTTTTCTATCATTACCATTTATTTTCGCGGCGCAAAGCTTCTATATCTATTTGTTGGTTTTGCCAAGCTAAATATTTGGCTCTGTTCATCAGTTGTCTGGCTCGTTCACGAGAGATGCCATATTGTTTGCCGATATCTTTTAGTGTTTTACCAGCTATGTAATCATCTACCATAGCATTATTTCGGGCAAATGATTCTGTTCTGTTAGTTCGGGGTGTGGGTAAAAATATTTCCATGGCTATATTATTTATTAGGCTGCTTGTTGTTGTGCAATAGGTTTCGAGCTTTTTATATCCACTTCATCCATCAACACGGCTTCGAAATAAGCTCCATCGGGCACTAATAGTTGGCTGATAGCTGGTAAGGTAATTTGCAAATTGCCATTGCTATCAGGAAAATGATAAAACTCGTGGCTTACATAAGGCTGCAACACTTCATTACCCAGCTTAATATTGCCACGGATAATAAAGGGTTTGTGCGCATCGGCAGCATCGTGTTGTATGGTAACAATGCCTACATAATGTTGATGGTCGAGCTGTTGCAGTTCTACTTTTTTAATGGTTGCCATAGGAGTTATGAGTTTTGAATGATGAGTGGTTAATGGTTTTTAATTCATGTTTTTGTTATCACGCCAAGGCGCAAAGTGGTTTTTGGTTATTTTGGTTTTTTATTATGCTCTATTGCGTTTTAAAAAGATTTGATTACAACAACAATAGTGTTATCACAAAATTAATCATCAAGGCTATGCCAATGAAAAGCGAATAAGAACCTATCAACAAGCCAAACTTTAACATCGTTTTACCACTGCCTTGTTTATACACTTTTTTCATGGCTATAAACAAATAGACCAATAACCCAAGCCACAACAATAAATTTAAAATAAAATGCCAACTAGATAGCGCACTTAACAAATGCTGCAATAAAAAATTGAGGAAAACAAAACAATGAAAATGGATAGAAAAGATGGCATGGTCGACAAAATAAATGCGGCTGCGCCGATACAATAATTTCAATAACAAGGCAAATAGAGGTAACAATATAAACATTACCTTTGGAATATTCTTTCCATAATTGTGGCTCAAATTTTCTTTCAACACATCTTTATCCATATGCGATAATTTAAAGCTTTGCGCTTCGGTTAATCGCTCGATATAAGATAGATTTGGCTTTGCCTCAATGGCTTCTATGGAATCTTTGATTTGATGTTGCGAATAAACTTTAGTAGAATCTGATTTTACGGCTAATTTAAAAGTACCAAACGATATGGTTGTATTTACGCCGTCGTTTAACTCTGTTTCCTCTTGCTTTCGGGTTACTTTTTTAACGCCATCATTATTAAAATCATAGCTTACCACATCATCTGGGTTGCCTTTGGCTAAATGGGTGGTGGGCATTAGTTTTACCAAAAAGAAAACAAAACTGATGAAAATATACATACGCACTGGGTTCAAATATTTAGTGCGCTTGCCCTCGTTATATTGTTGTGTTAAAAAACCAGGTTGGAATAAAAGCGGCAGCATGCTTTTATAAAATCGCGAATCGAAATGGGTGATGTCTTCAAAAAAATGAAGCACCAGATGCCAAGCGTTTTCTTTATGGGCAATATACTTTTGACCACAATTGCTGCAAAACTTTTTTTCTACCGTTTGGCCACAATTGCTGCAAATATTTGATGAAGGTGTGGTGTTTTCCATATTATTACAAAGGAAAGTATTTTTTTATTTTTTTGCAAACATAAACTCTTATCCATTACATCAAATGGCATAAACCATTTGTCTATTGCCATGCTACTACACTATATCATCACCACTTAAATCCTTGCTTATCCTCCTATGGAGCTTTGCCTCGGTTAGTGTCCCTACTTATCGAAACTGTTGATGTTCGTGGGGACACGAACCTCGGCGTAGAATAAAAAACGCACGATTCACACCTTAAAATATGTAACCGAGCATTACAGCATTTTCGATTTTTTGCTGGGGCTCGGAATTTATTTTGGCGAAGTGAGCGACTACCATAAATTTTCTTTGGCTGATGTTTATCACATCATCACACAATATGCTGAAAAGAATTTTCCGAATGATAAAGTGCTGAAACACTTGATAGCAGTTGATTATTATTTGCAAAACAAAGTGCGCCCACAAATTTTATTTGTGGAAGAAATTGAAAAAATTGAAAAAAGTAAAATCATTCAACAACTAAAATTGAATCATCATCAATTTCGATTTGTGATGTTGCCGCTTTGTTTCGATTT
>CAIQHW010000308.1 GCA_903871715.1 uncultured bacterium | reverse complement strand
TGTCATCAGGACCGTCATTGTTAAAGACTTTTCTTGTTTAGTCATTGTTTAATGTTTTGTAGATTAATTAGCAGCACCAGCGTTTAATGCTTTGGTATCAATGTTTAAAGAAGGGCTCATGGTACTAGCCATGTACACACTCTTTAAATAAGTACCTTTTGCAGCCGATGGTTTCATGCGAATAATCGTGTTGATTAATTCTAAAGCATTGTCATGAATTTTCTCTGGTGTAAATGAAATACGACCAATAGAAGTATGAATAATAGCTTGTTTATCCAACTTGAAAGCTATTTTACCTAATTTCACTTCTTTTACCGCAGCAGCTACATCAGCAGTTACAGTACCAGTTTTAGGATTAGGCATTAAGTTTCGTGGTCCAAGCACTTTACCCAATTTACCCAATTTAGGCATTACAGCAGGTGTGGCAATAATAACATCAATTTCAACCCAACCTTTTTCAATTTTTTGAATGTACTCATCTAACCCTACATAATCAGCACCAGCAGCTTTTGCTTCGGCTTCTTTATCAGGGGTACACAATACTAATACTTTTTTATCCTTTCCAGTGCCATGCGGAAGTGTTACTACACCTCTCACCGCTTGGTCAGCTTTTTTTGGATCAACTCCCAAGCGAATATGAAGGTCAACCGACGCATCAAACTTGGTGGTGTTCACCTTTTTAATTAATTCTGCCGCTTGTTTCAAATTGAAACTTGCATCAGCTTTAACTAAACCAGCTACGCTTTTACGTTTTTTCGTTAATGCCATTTTGTTTGTTAATTTGTTTGTTAATAGTTATTGTTAAAATTTAGAACGGACGAGTTCCTTCCACAGTTAAACCCATTGAACGAGCTGTGCCTGCCACCATCATCATCGCTGATTCTACTTTAGAACAGTTTAAATCGGGCATTTTATCTTCGGCAATAGTTTTTACTTGTTCCCAAGTTACTTTACCCACTTTTATACGATTGGGTTCTTTTGAACCACCTGCCACTTTCGATAATTCCATTAATTGCACAGCCGCTGGCGGTGTTTTAATGATAAAATCGAAAGATTTATCGCTGTAAACAGTTATCAATACTGGCAACACTTTACCTTGTTTATCTTGTGTTCGAGCATTGAATTGCTTACAAAATTCCATGATATTGATACCTTTCGAACCTAATGCAGGTCCAATTGGAGGTGCTGGATTGGCTTGACCGCCTTTACATTGTAGTTTTACAAAACCTGTTACTTCTTTTGCCATTGTAATTAATTTTTGTTTTTAATTGCTCGAAAACTGCATCACTGCTGCAATGGAAGCTTGCTCAGATAATACCGTTTCAAAAATTGGAGTGCAAAGGTAATGTAATTATTGAGAATAGAAAAATATTTTGAAGGAAAAATATTTAAACATATTTATCCTTACAACAATAAAGTAACGAAGAGTAATTCAAGAGAGAACAGTGGTAATAAAAAAAGTCTATTTCAAAGCATAAATGCGCTCAATTATTTCTACTACTTTTAATCCTTCCAAAGCATTGGTGGTGGCCTGTGAACTTCCATTTAAGGTGTTTACTACATTTTCGATAATGAAATGATGATTGGCAGCGCTTCCTTTATAATTGCCATAATCATTAGGAGGATTGATGGGTGCTAATTGGGGCATCTCATAATTTTTTACATGGCAATATTCTACTTTATCCATGTATTGCCCACCTACTTTTATGCAGCCATTTTCGCCAATTACTGTAATGCTGCTTTCTAAATTTTTATCCCAAACACTAGTCGAATATTGAAACATGCCCATACCACCATTTATAAAATCAAAACTCACCACACCGCTATCTTCAAAGGGGGTGTAGGCATGATTGAAGTTTTGGAATCGAGCATTAATATTTTTGATATCACCAAAAATCCAATACATGATGTCAATAAAATGACTAAATTGAGTAAATAAAACGCCACCATCTAAATCTTTGGTGCCTTTCCAACTGCCTTGTTTGTAGTAACGCTCATCCCGATTCCAATAACAGTTGATTTGCACCATGAATATTTTTCCTAACCGACTTTCAGAAATTATTTGCTTTAGCCAAGCCGATGGAGGGCTATAACGATTTTGCATTACACAAAAAACTTGCTTATGAGCTTGTAATGATTTGTAAATTACCTGTTCACATTCGGCTTTGGTTAGTCCCATCGGTTTTTCAACCACTACATGACAATTGTTTTCTAAAATTTCAATCGAATTTTGTGCATGAAAACCATTCGGTGTACACACATTTACCACATCTACTTTTAAGTTGGAAGCAAAAAAATCTGATAAATTTTTAAAGAATGCTACATGATATTCTTGCTCAGCAATTTGCTTTAAATTTTCATCTGTATCAATCACTGCCACCAATTCAGCAAATTTGTTTTCTCGAATCATAGCTGCATGACGCTTACCAATATGTCCAAAACCAATTACGGCAAATTTAATGGGCTGCAGCTGCATGTTTGTTTTTTTTTCTAAGGGCATACCAAAGTAAAATATTAAATAAAGAGGATAAAAATAAAATGGCTAACATCAAATAAGTAATGTTGTATCTTTGAAAAACAAAAACAAAGATTATAAAAATTACATTTACAAAACTCAGTAAAAATGTGGATTGCAAATGTGTAAATCCCAAATCTAATAACCGATGATGAACATGTATTTTATCAGCCGTAAATGGCGATTTGCCTCTGATAATTCTAAGAAAAAAAACTCTTACTAAATCAAACAATGGAATAATTAAAATCCCCAAAGCTAATACAGGAGCAGAACGAAGTCTATGTTCATCGTCAGATAAGCGGTTTAAATGTATAAACTCAATAGTTAAAATGGCAATAATTGTACCTACTAAAAGTGAACCAGTATCACCCATAAAAACTTTTGCTGGTGTAATATTAAATCGTAAAAAAGCTAATAATGCTCCCATTACAGCCATCGAAAAAATAAGTTCTTGAGTGTTACCTGACTTATAAAACCATGCTGCAAAAGCTGCTGTAACAATAAAGCTGATAGTACCTGCTAAACCATCTATTCCATCAATTAAATTGAAAGCATTGATGATGACCATTATTGTTAAAATTGAAAAAATCAAACTCACTTCATACGGCAAACTATTGATTCCAAAAATACCACCAAATGCGCCAATTCGAATATCTCCAAACCAAGTAATGATAAGCGCTGCGACAAACTGACCAATAAATTTTGAGTAAGGAGAAAGAATAATTATATCATCTTTTATTCCT
>CAIQHW010000307.1 GCA_903871715.1 uncultured bacterium | reverse complement strand
TTTTTAAAATCCATTGATACTAATCTTTTAAAGTAAGAAAAATAAAAAAAATTGAGTTTAAAATATATAGCTTACTCTCTAATTGCAGTAATACTTACATTTTTGATCCATGAATGTACACATTGGGTGATGGGTGAATTGTTGGGTTATGAAATGATAATGACATTGAATAAAGCTTATCCAGCTAAACTTTCTTATGATAAAGATTGGCATTATACTTTGATGAGTGCAGTTGGTCCCCTAATAACATTACTACAAGCATTGATTATATATTTAATAATAAAAAGAACCTCTCGGAGAAATCTATACCCATTTTTATTTTCGTGTTTTTACCATAATTCGCAAATCCAAAACATTTTTAATTCTACTTGTACTATCAATCAACAAAGCAACACTGGCTATTTTATGTTGGGCTACAACTCGAACGATTTGTTTAACGATAATATTATTGTTACATCATCAGGCTCAGGTGGCATTTATATAGGTTTCAATTCTGGAACTGGATCACCAACGTTAGCCGCAGGTAAAACAATCACAGTGGGCGGCGCAGGATTTAGTGCAGGATTTTTGGCGCTAGGCGGTTTTATACAATTAGGAAATGCTGTCGGCATTAATTTAAACATGACAGGTACAGCGGCATTTTATATTTATAAAACAACTGCCAACTGTATATTCAATGCACCTTTCAATGTTACTGCACCTGATGTTTGGATTGAAGGTGGTACATTTAATTCAACTGCAGTATTTACCAAAACTGCTGGTACATCTAATCACAATAATCAAGTTCAAAATATTTTCAACGCATCGTGCACCATCAATCAACAAAGCAACACTGGCTATTTTATGTTGGGTTATAATTCCAATGATTTATTCAACGATTCTATCATTGTTTCTTCAACTGGTTCGGGTGGAATTATGTTGGGCTATCAAGCGGGCAATGGCACACCCACATTGGCTTCAGGCAAAACAATCAAAGTGGGCAGCGCAGGATTTAATGCAGGATACTTGAACTTAAACACATTTACTCAATTAGGAAATGCACCCATCAATTTAACATTTACTGGCACTAATACCTCTTTATCATTTGCTCGAAATACCTTGATTGGTGGTGCTTTGACGGCAACTGTACCTAGCATTTATTTTAGCGGAGCAACTTTTAATGGTAATGTCAATGTTACCAAAACAGGAACAACAAGCGACAATAGTAGCGGAAGTAATATTTTCAATGCTGCTACAACTATCACCAATAATGGTTCGGGATATATTTTGTTGGGTAATGGAAATGCGGACCAATTTAATGCTTCAACAACTTTTAATAATGCAGGAAGCAGCTATATTTATGTGGCTTACAATAGTAGTAATAATATTTTTGCTTCGCCTGTTTCTTTCAACAACACACCCACTAACAATTTGGGAGCAATTTATGTGAGTTGGTTATCAGCAGGTACTTTATTTAATGATAATGTCGTTGTTACCTCAACTAATGGGCAAGGTGTTCAATTCTGCGGAAGCACATCAGCTTCAGCAACATTAGCAGCAACAAGAACTATAACCATTGGTGCTGGCGGATTTTCGGCTGGTTTATTATCATTGAAACAATTTACGCAAGTGGGCAATACACCGCAAACATTGAATTTAACTGGTACAGCACAATTATACTTTGGTTCTACTGCAACTTTTAATGGCGATATAGTAACTTCAAGTCCTTCAATCTTTTTTAATGGCGGTACATTTAACAGAACTGTAAATGCTATTAAAACTGGTGCTACCAACGATGCTTCGCCAGGTGGAAACACTTTTAATTCAACATTTACCATTACAAATACTGGAAGTGGATATTTTTTGATGGGCAACGGAAACCCAGATGTTTTCAATGCTTCAGCCACTTTTAATAATCAAAGCAGTGGACAAAATATGTATGTAGCATACAATAGCACAGGCAATATTTTTAATGGGGATGTGATTTTCAATAATCAACCCACTTCAAGCGGATTGTGGATTTATCCCAACTATAGCGGTATTAACACACAATTCAATGGCAATATTATTGTGAACAATGTAAATGGTGGCGGTATTTATTTCGGAACTAGTGTAGGCACTGCAACATTGGCAAGTGGCAAAACAATTTCAATTGGTAGTAGTGGATTTAACAGTGGTGGATTAATCTTTAGAAATTTTACACAAGTAGGTACAACAGCGCAAACGCTTACTGCTACTGGCACAGGGTACATTCAATTCAGTAGTCCTAACACAACTTTCAATGGCACAGTAACCACTGCAAGCCCTGGAATATTTTTCAACGGAGCAACATTTAATGCAGATGTAATTGCTGCAAAAAATGGTTCAACAAATGATGCATCATCAGGCGGAAATACTTTCAATGGTTCATTTAATATTACCAATACAGGTGCAGGATATTTTTTGATGGGCAACGGCAATCCTGATGTATTCAATGGTTCAGCCACGTTCAATAATCAAAGTAGCGGACAACATATGTATTCAGCGTACAACAGCACAGGTAATATTTTCAACGGCGATGTAACTTTTAACAATCAACCTGCATCAAGCGGATTATGGATTTATCCAAATTACATGGGTATTAACACCCAATTTAATGGCAATATTATCATAAACAACGTAAATGCTGGTGGCATTTATTTTGGACCAAGCACAGGCACTGCAACACTGGCAAGTGGCAAAACAATTTCGATTGGTGGTAACGGATTTAACAGTGGCGGATTAATTTTTAGAAACTTTACACAAATAGGCACAACGGCACAAACGCTTGGTACTACAGGTACAAGCTACATTCAATTTAGTAGCCCAAACACAACTTTTAATGGCGCAATAACCACTACAAGTCCAGGTTTATTTTTCAATGGCGCTATATTTAATGGCACAATAAATTCAACAAAAAATGGAGTAACAAATGATGCCTCAACTGGTGCGAATATTTTCAATGCTGCTTCTACTTTTACTAATAATGGCACTGGATATTTATTAATGACCAATGGCACTGCCGATACTTACAATAGTGATGTAACCTTTGTGCAAAGCAACACAGGGCCTGTGTATCCTAACTATAATAACAACAGTAATTACAACGGAAATTTAACTATCACATCGCCATCATCAACAGCTATTACATTTGGTGCAGGCAATGGCACAGCTACTTTTGCAGGGATATCGGCTCAAAATATTAATGCCACAACTGGCACACCAGCACCAATTTTTACACGATTGGTAATGAATAATACAAATGGTGGAGTTACTTTAAATTCAACACCCATCAATGTTTCAACCAGTTTAATTTTTACTTCGGGCTTATTAACAACAACCACAACTAATATTTTGACCATGTTGAATGCTTCTACAGTTGCAGTTGGTAATGCTTTATCAACCAGTTATGTAAATGGACCAATGCGTTATCAAAAGTCGAGCAGTGGTGCTAGCACATTAAATTTTCCAGTTGGTAATTGGAAAGAATGCAGACCAATTGCTTTAACAGTAAGCCATTCATCAGGTACACTTTACAATTACCAAACACAGTTTTACAATTCAAGTGCCGCCGCATTAAACTATACCTTGCCAGCAACAGTAAACAAGGTTTCTATCCAACATTATTACACCATCAATAGAACTGATGCTTCCAACACTTCGCAACCTAGTACCGGACTGAGTGGCAACCAAGTTATTCAAATATTTTTTGGAACTGATGATGGGGTGAGCGATGGCAGCAAATTAACTATCGTAAAAAATATTTACACCACCCCTACAAAATGGTATGACATAGGAGGAATGGGCGCTCCAGCTTATAATAATGGCAATCCTTTAGTTGGAAGTGTAACTTCTACTTCTGTTCCAACAGCCTTTAATTCATTTTCAACTTTTGCGTTAGCCAACGACAATGGTGGTGTTAATGTTTTACCTATTGAGTTGTTATTCTTTAATGCGAAAAAAAATGACAACAAGGTAGATTTAATCTGGTCAACAGCCACAGAAACCAACAACAATTATTTTGATGTAGAAAAAAGCAACGATGGCGAAAACTTTGTTTCTTTAACCAATGTACCATCGCAAGCGCCGCAAGGTAATAGCAGAATAACTTTGAATTATGTAACCACAGATTCAATGCCGTTTGTGGGCTATAATTATTATCGCTTAAAACAGTTTAACATGGATGGTACATTCGAGTATTCTCCAATAGTTGCCATCGAATTTACTGGCAGTGGAGCGGCTGATGAAGATGAGAAAGTTGAATTACTAAACAGCCTTACAGCACCTACATTAAGAATAACCACGCCTGCTTCATGGGGCAATTCTGTTTATACTTTAGAAATGTATAACGATGCAGGGCAATTGATGAAACAAGCCGAAAAAATTACTGTTGATGGCGGTAGTAGTGAAGTGAAAGATGTTGATTTAGGTGGCATGGCGCATGGAATTTATGTAGCCGTATTGAGCAACACCACACAAAAAAGAAAGAAAAGTTTTAAAATTGTGAAGTAGATTTTTAGGAACTCAAATTTCCTCTACGTCAAACTTTTTTCTTTTAAGCACAAAGTTTTTTCCGAGATAAACTTTACGTACAATTTCATCTTCTGCTAATTCTTCGGCAGTGCCTTGTTTCAAAATTTTTCCTTCAAACAATAAGTATGCTCGGTTGGTAATTGATAAAGTTTCTTGTACATTGTGGTCAGTAATCAAAACGCCAATGCCTTTAATGGTAAGCCTTTCGACAATCTGTTGAATATCCTCTACGGCAATGGGGTCAATGCCTGCAAAAGGTTCATCGAGCAAAATAAATTTTGGGTCAACAGCCAAAGAACGAGCAATTTCTGTTCTTCGTCTTTCGCCACCGCTTAACACATTTCCCAAATTTTTGCGCACATGCGTTAATCTAAATTCACTCAATAAAGTTTCCAATTTTTCTTCTTGCTCCTGCTTTGAAAGTTGCGTCATTTGCAGGATTGCTCTCACATTATCTTCCACTGTTAATTTGCGAAATACAGATGCTTCTTGAGGCAAATAACCAATTCCTAATTTCGCCCGTTTATACATGGGCATCTTCGTAATATCTTTATTATCAAGCATTACAGATCCTTCATCGGGTTTTACCAACCCAACAGTCATGTAAAAAGTAGTCGTTTTTCCTGCACCATTTGGACCAAGCAAACCGACGATTTCTCCTTGATTCACTTCCACCGAAACATCATTCACAACTCGGCGTTGGCGATAAGTTTTTACTAGATTATGTGTATGCAGCAACATGAAATTAAATTGAGTTACAAATGAAACAAACAAAATCGGTTTGCAAAAATCAAAACCATTTTCTTAACAAACAATTTCATTTTTATTTATAGTACTAAACATTACAATCGCTTCCGTTCTGTTTTTAATATTAACTTTGCACCCTCAAAAATCATAGTCATCATGAAGAAAATTTTAAAAATTGTAGGCGTTGTTTTCATCGTTTTAATTATTTCGATTACAGCAATTCCATTTTTATTTAAAGATAAAATTATAGCCAAAGTAAAAACTACCATCAACCAAAACATCAATGCCAAAGTGGATTTTGGCGATTTTGATTTAAGTGTTTGGAAACATTTTCCGAACCTTACTTTTACATTAAATGATTTGAGTGTGGTTGGCATCAACGATTTTAAAGATGATACTTTATGCGGCATCAAACAATTTGAAGTTGCTATCAATTTATTTGATGTTATCAAAGGCGATAATTATTCGGTGAATGGAATTTATTTGCGAAGCCCACGAATTTTTGCAAAAGTTTTAGCCAATGGAAAAGCAAATTACAACATCACCAAACCCGATTCATCGGCTTCTAAATCGGCTACCACAGCCGAAAGAAAGCCATTTCATTTTTCGTTGAAAAAATATGCGATTGAAAATGGCTACATCATTTGGGATGATGCAACATTAAAACAATCGGCAAAAATTGTGGGTTTAAATCATGAAGGCAGCGGCGATTTTTCGAGCGATTTATTTACGCTGATTACACAAACCGACATCGAACAATTGACTTATGTTTTTTCGGGCATGACTTATTTGAACAAGGTAAAAACCAGCTACAAAGCCACTTTCGACATTGATAATAAAAACAGCAAGTACACTTTTAGAGATAATGAATTGACATTAAATGCACTCACTTTGGCATTTGAAGGTTGGTTTGCGATGCCAAAAGATATGAGCATGGATATAAAATTTGCCAGCAAACAAACTGATTTTAAAAACATTTTCTCTTTAGTTCCTGGCGCATTTACAAAAGATTATAACAACGTGAAAGCCTCAGGCACAATGGCTTTCGGCGGTTTTGTAAAAGGCGTTTACAACGATAAAACAATGCCAGCTTATAATGTTACATTACTTTGCAAAAATGGCATGGTACAATATCCATCTTTGCCAAAGGCGGTGAACAACATCAATGTTGATTTGAATGTAAGCTGCGCTGATGGCAATGTGGCGAATGCTATTATCAAAATTCCTGCTTGTCATTTTGAAATGGGAAGTGCGCCTTTTGATTTGAGTTTGTTACTCACACAACCAACCACGGCGATGAATATTGACATGAAAGCAAAAGGAAAATTAGATTTGGGCGAAGTAAATAAAATGATGCCGATGGAAGGTGTAACCAAGCTCGGTGGCTTGTTGGATATGGATTTGACAGCGAAAGGAAGTTTGAAAGAAGTGCAAGAAAAACACTACGATAAATTTAATGCCGATGGAAATGTGTTGTTGCAAAATGTAGAATACGCTTCAAAAGATTTTACAAAAGGCATGTTGCTTCGAGAAATGAATATGCACTTTAATCCCAAAAATGTTGACCTTAAAAACTTCGATTGCAAATTGAGCGAAAGCAATATCAAAGCCGATGGCAGCTTGGAAAATGTGTTGGGATATCTATTTACCAATCAAACTTTGGGCGGCAAATTAAATTTGAAAATGGATTATTTAAATGTGGATGAATGGATGACGCCATCTGCAACAGCAACAAATTCTACCACAACAAATGCAGCACCTGCTTCTACCAATTCAATTTTTAAAGTGCCCAAAAACATTGATTTCACAATGGTTTCAGCCGTTTCAAAAATTCATTATAACAAAATGGATATGCAAAATGTGAATGGTGGTGTGGCGGTAAAAGATGAAAAAATGGCGTTGCAAAATTTGAAAGCCGAAATGTTAGGCGGCACAATGAGCATCAGTGGCGGTTATTCGACCAAGAATACTGTTTTGCCCGATATTGACTTGACTTACGACATCAAAGATTTTGACATTCAACAATCATTCAAAACATTTAACACGGTTCAAAAAATTGCGCCGTTTGCCGAATTCACAAAAGGAAAATTCTCAACCAATTTATTGATAACAGGAAAAATGTTAGCGGATATGACGCCTGATTTAGCAACGATAAATGGCAATGGCTATTTCTCAATTTTCAGTGGAAGCATCAGCAATTATCCTCCGATTGCAAAAATTATGGATGCTTTGCAAATGCACGGTACAAGCGAACTGCCGATTAAAGATTTGAAAACTTGGTTTGAAATTCATGATGGAAAAATTCTCATCAAACCATTCGATATTAAGAGCAATGACTTGGTGATGAATATTTCGGGTACACAATCGCTCGACCAAAAAATTGATTTTATTGTGAAAATGGATATGCCACGAAAAATGTTGGGAGCGGCTGCTGGTGCGGCTATTGACCAGGCTATTGGATTGGCAAATAAAAACGGTGCAAGTTTATCTTCAAGCGATAGAATCAAATTTGATGTGATGGTGGGTGGCACCAACAAAAATCCGACCGTGAAAACTGGATTGAAAGATGCCTTAAAAAGTAAAGCCGATGATTTGAAAAATGAAGCCATGGCAAAAGCAAAAGAAGAAGCTGATAAAGCAAAGCAACAAGCTTTGGATGCAGATC
>CAIQHW010000306.1 GCA_903871715.1 uncultured bacterium | reverse complement strand
GTGTTCCAATGTTTTTTATTCATGTGGTAGCCCGGCAACACTGATGAATACTCGGCTCTCAAGTCTTCGATTTTTTCTGCATCACATTTTACATTAAAAGTTAGCGGCGTTTCATCCAAAGCTACCAAGCAAAACATTTTATCATTCACTTTAAAAACTAACACCGTTTCGCCAAATGGAAAACCTTCGGTTACATTTTCTTTTTGCAAACAATAATCACGAATTGTTTCAGCGTTGAGCATACGAAAAATTTAAAAACACTCTTTAATTTTTTTCACCACCAAAGCTAAGTCATCATCGCTGATTCCCGTGCTGCATGGGATGCTCAAGCAATTGTGATACACCGCATTTGATTTATCATTTTCATTGTAATACCAAAATGATTGAAACATTTGCAACTGATTCATCGGCATCCAAAACGGACGACTGATGATATCAGCTTTTTTTAAATTTTCAAAAATTTCCTTTGATTTGGAAGTTTTGATGGTGAACAACCAATCGTTTACATGAATGTCATTTTCAACTTTTTGAAATTGAATATCGCCTACACCATTCAAATATTTTTTGTAAAAATCGCTGATGTATTTTTTCTTTTTCAAAAACGCTGGAAGCTGCTCCATTTGTGCCACTCCAACGGCTGCTAAAATATTTACGAGCCGATAATTGTAAGCAATTTCATCATGAATATATTCTTCGGGATGAATTTTTGCTTGCGTAGTTAAATGCTTTGCTTTCTTCGCCAAAGCCTCATCATTAGTAACTATCATGCCGCCACCGCCTGTTGAAATAATTTTATTGCCATTAAAACTAAAACAACCCATTTGCCCAAAAGTGCCTGTCTGCTTGCCTTTGAAGCTGCTGCCCAATGATTCTGTTGAATCTTCAATCACAGGAATATTTCGTTCGTTGGCTAATTTCATCAGGCGTTCCATGTTACACATATTGCCCAAAACATGCACTGGCATGATGCAACCGATGCGCCGATTATTTTTCTTTGCCACACATTTTCCATCCATCATTTTTGTTTCTTCGATGAAAAATTTTTCGAGCAAATTCAAATCCATTTGCCACGTATCGCTATCTACATCCATCATCAAAGGTTCAGCACCAGTATAGCTTACAGCGTTGGCTGTGGCAATAAAAGTGATGTTGGGAATGATGGCATAATCGTCTTGCTGCACACCCATAATCCGCTGACAAACATGCAAAGCAGCCGTGCCATTCATGCAAGCCACTGCATATTTTGCGCCAGTAAATTCAGCCATTCGCTTTTCAAAATCGTTTACATAACTGCCTACACTGCTTATCCAGCCTGTATCTAAACAGTCTTTTACATATTTCCATTCATTGCCTGCTAAATGTGGAACGGTTAAAGGAATCATTTTTTGGTGCTATTTTTTTTGTTGAAAAAATTGTGTAAGAAAAATATTTTTTGGAAAAATAAATTTCAACTCATCAACGATTTTTTCAAAAATTTATTTTCTAAAATAAAAATTTTGGTCGCGAAGTATTCATGCGAAAACCAATGCCGAAAAACTTTTCATCTTTGTTGTAAGCTGCATAACTGCTGCTTTCTTTGCGATAAATAAAATTGAAATCGATGTAAATATTGTATTTGATTTGCCAGCTCATAGTAAAATCTGCCACTGCTAAATTTGTATTTACACCTTCTCCTAAAAAGTAAGTATTATTGTATCTTTTGTTTTTCAACAAACTACTAATCAAAGGATTAGAGCCAAAATCACTTGTTGCATTATTATACGTCTCAATTGAATCTAATCCTTGTTTTGAGATAGAAGCTGTGATGTTGAAGCTCAATTTTTGAGTGGGTTGATAATAAATTTTGAATACTGTTTCTTTTAAATTGGCACCCATAGGATGCGCCAAAGGCTGATTATAGCTGGTATAATTGCCTGTGCTATCGCTGTGAGAATAAACAAATGGACGAATTAAATTGGTTTCAAATTGAACATCTAAATTCTTTATTGCAAAAACATCCACATATTTTAAGCCCACCTGGATGGCATATTTTTCGCCCCAATAATTATGGTTGGTTTTGAAAATAGAATAATTAAAGTCATCTAAATAAAATTGCCCGTATAGCTGAAAGTGATGCCACAAATTCCATTTTGAAGAAGCCCCCATTGAAGCATTATCTGGGCTTCCACGAGATTGTTCTACTTCCCTATAAAAAATAATTGGTGTTAAATAAGCTGGGTCATATCCATTATTTCTTGAAAAAATAATACTTTCAAATAGCCCCACTTGAAAATTATCTGCTAAGTTATAGCTCATGTTGTGCATAGCTGCATATTTAGGCTCTAACAGATGATCTCCAATTGGCAAATATTGTCGAGTAAGCTGCATGTATAAATTCTCAAAATCGAATCTTTTATAGTGGAAATTTATTCTTAAAAATGGATAAGAAGCAGTGTTGTCACTTAAGAACAACGAGCGAATGCCATCTCCCCAAAACATTCTATCTTGCCCAAAAGCAAAGTGTAAATATTTCGCTGCGGAAAAAGTAAAATAACCACGAGCATCTAAAAAATCAACCATTGTTGAATATGGAAAATGTTTATAATAGCCAATCCCAGGCACAGCATGATATTGGGTTATATAACTTTGGACAAAATCGGGAGTTTTCATTTGATTATCGGTGAAATATGAATAGAAGCCAACTCTATTTGAAATGCTACCTTGCAATTCTAATCCTTTTGTATTTATATACTTATATTCATGATCAACATTTGATTTTCCACCTTGATAAAAAATTACTGGGTTGATTTTCAATACAAAATTTTCATCTTTAAAAGCAAAAAAGTAAGGCTTATATTTGTAAATCGAATTTAAAATAGGATAGTTACTTTCAGCTTTTTGTTTTTCTATAGTAAACTCGAAATTATCGTCGTAAACAAACTGAAAATTTTTTTGGTACACATTACTCCATTGAGCATCTCC
>CAIQHW010000305.1 GCA_903871715.1 uncultured bacterium | reverse complement strand
TTCTGCTGTTTTTTTGTTGGTCATTTGTTCCATTTTGTTTGTTTTTAATTGTGAATAAATTTAACAAAATGTCTCTAATCTTTAACCGCTAATCAGTACACTTTCATTTGAAGCGGAACAATTTGAACCCAAATGTAAAACAGATTTACCTATTCTGCATTGCTTTTATGTTACCTGCTTGGGATAAGTTCATTCATCTTGAAACAATAAGTTGGAGTTTTAAACCAGCGGTGAAAAGGAAAAATAGCAATAACCTTAGTTTAATTGCTTTCTATCAAATTGCCTTGGGCATCAAAAGTATCGGTATGTTTTTTATTGCCTCTTTTCCAAGTGCTTTCAAAAATAGCTTGGTTGTTTTTGTTTGCCTTTGTCCAATCAGCATACAACACATCGGGGTGTGTTTTTTTAAATCCTTCAAACACAGCGTTGGGCAATTCGTTAATGCCTACTGAATCTTTCGAAATAGAGCATGCGTTGAAATATAATACCGAGAAAATAATTAACGGTATTATGCCAATACCAAACAACAATTCTCTTTTCATGGTGCAAAATTATTAAATGGGCTTGCAACAGCAGTTTATCATTTGGTTAAATGATTATTGCAGTTGTTTTACTAATTAAAGAAGGCATTATCGTAGTAGGGTAATATTACCTGTTTTATATTGGACTTTGCCGCTGGTATCTGTCCAATTTAACAAATAAACATACACATCTTTGGGTTGTGGTTCGCCATTAAAATTGCCATCCCAAGCCGTATTAAAATCAGTGGTGCTAGAAACAGTTTGACCCCAACGGTTTAAAATAGCAAGGGAGTAATTTTTAGGCATCAAATCGCAAGCATACAAAGGTTTGTAATAATCGTTATTTCCATCAGCATTGGGTGTAAAAGCTGTATAAATAACCATGTGGCATTGGCAATCGATAAATCTTACTAAAATTTCATCCTGTGCTGCAGGGCAATAGGGCACTACCACCGATACACCATACACACCACTGCTATCAATAAGTTTTACAGGATGTGTGCTTAAATCATTCCAAGTATAAATAGCATTGGCATTGTTCACCGTAGCATTTAAAGTAAACTGATGCACATCGCACAAGGCAGTATCGGCTCCTAAATTTAATAAGGGTTGTGGTGTTACTTCTAATAAAGTAGTAATCAAACTATCGCAGCCTTTATAATTGTTGATATGTGTTTGATAAGTATTCGATTGATTCACCACTTGACCATTAGGTAAAGTAAAGTTTTCGTTGGAGCAAATATGAATATCTTGAAAGAAATTGGAAGTAGGATTGGTTTTTAAATTGACAATTACAATCGAATCGCAACCTACATAGTTTTGAAATGTATCGCTGTAAGTGCCCGGTTGATTCACCACTTGTCCGTTGGGCAAATGATAGGTTGTGTTGCCACAAATAGTTGTATCTATAATGTTTACACTAATTGGGTTGCTGTATAAAGCAAAAGTAATCACCGAATCGCAACCCAAATAACTATGGGTATGATACACATAATTGGCAGGTGCATAAGCAATAGAACCATCGGGTAAATAAAAAGCTTTGTTGCTGCAAACGCCTACATGCACAGTAGCATACACAGCTGTAGCCAATGAAAGCTGGGTAATGATAATGGAATCGCAACCCAAATAGTTTTGAAATGTATCTTTATAAATACCTGGCATATTGGTTATGAAACCATTGGGTAAAGTATATTTTCCATTGGGGCAAATAGCTGCTTGAATTGTAGTGATAGAGGCATTTTTTACCGTTAGTTGCAGTGTAATCATACTATCGCACCCTAAATAATTATTAAGATGCACCACATAAATGCCCGTTGAATTAAAAGTAGCTGCTCCAACTTGATAATAACTGTCATTACAAATGCTGGCCATAATCACCTTGCTGGAAGTTGGTTTAACCTGCAACACTAATACATCAAAAGAATCGCAGCCATTGTGGTTCACTAACGTTTTATTGTAAATGCCAGAAGTATTATATAACGTGCCATTCCAAGTGTAATTACCATTGCTACATATTGTTTTACGTGTTGTATCGGTGCTAATATTTTTTACGTTTAGCAATAAAACTTCAAAAGAATCGCAGCCTAAATAAGTGATAAACGTATCTACATATTTCCCAGCTATGTGGTAAGATTTGTTGTTCCAGGTATAACTGCTATTGCTGCATATGGTTTGTCTATTGGTGTCGCTTACTACTGGTTTTATTTTCAAGATTAATACATCAATAGAATCGCAACCAGTATAACTAAATAGGGTTTCGGTATAGGTGCCACTTAAAGAATATTTTAAGCTATTCCAGATATAAAAGTTGTTGGCACAAATGGTTTGTCGAGTGGTATCAGATGACAATGGTGTGATAGATAAAACTAAAACATCCAACGAATCGCATCCATGATAGCTACTTAATAACTGATGATAAGTGCCAGCAGTAGCATAGTTTTGACCATTCCATGTGAAGCTATTAAAATAGCAAACTTGTTTTCGTGTAGTATCTGTAACTATTGCATCAGTTGATAAAATCAACACATCCAATGAATCACAAAGATTGTGATTGCTTAAAGTTTTATTGTAAGTGCCAGCAGTATTGTAACTCACTCCATTCCACAAATAGCTTCCGTTGGAACAAATAGTTTGTCGAGTAGTGTCGGTCGAAGT
>CAIQHW010000304.1 GCA_903871715.1 uncultured bacterium | reverse complement strand
ATTGCGGTGCTTTTGTCGCCAGGTGTTTTAAAAAATGGCATTACTACTATGCATTTTCAATATCCGTTTTACACCGCATATTTTGATACTGTTGTATTAACAAAGTCGCAAACAACAGTTATAACACCTATTGTGAAATATATTGACAGCGCTAAGTTTCATTTAAATGAAACCTTTGAAAATGGAAATACATTTTCAAAATTAATAGGCGATACTACCATCTATCGCGATAATCAGCCGTCAGAAAGGCTTTGGAGCCAATGGTATGGAAAAATAACTTTAACACCAACCAACGATACAGTGGAAGTTTACACACCATATTTCACTTTGCCATATAATTCCATTGTCTTTATTGAAATGAATTATAAATGCGACATCCCAATAACAATAGGGTTGCTGGTAAATAATTCCAGTGGCGGTGAAAAATATTGGGTGGAAACTTTAAATGCACACAGCACTTGGAATAAAATTTATATTGACATTAGCGATGCTGTAACGCAGTTGCAAGGCACATCTTACGGCATTATTCTTAAAGCTGGAAATACGATTGGTGACATTACTTCGCCACAAAATATTTACTTAGATAACATAAAATTAATCAGCAAATAAAAATCGGTTGACGCCTAAGCACAGCAAATATTATTACCTAATGATTGATTATTCAGCAGCTTTAATTGCTTGGCTGTTGTTTTTTATTTTTAGAAAAGCCTACGTTGAAAAATTAATTCCACCATTTCAAGTTAGTTATTTAAACGACCATAAACTTTGGCTGGGCTTGATTTTGGTGCCTTTGTGTTGGTTGTTGTTATATTTTATTGCAGGTTCTTATACCGATGTTTATCGCAAATCGCGATTAAATGAATTTACTAAAACATTTTTTATTAGCCTCATTGGCAGCATTGTTTTATTTTTTTTAGTGCTGTTAGATGATTATGTAAAAAACGTGTCGGGTTATTATCAATCGTTCTTTGCCTTGTGGGCATTGAGTTTTACGGCTACATTTTTATTGCGCTATTTTATTTTGACTTATGCCAAACGTCAATTAGTAACACGGCAAGTGGGCTACAACACTTTAATTTTAGGCGGAAATAAAATGGCGATTGATATTTTTAAAGAAATAGATAACCGCAAACGCAGCCTGGGCTACCTTTTCAAAGGATTTACTTATACTGATGAAAATGGGAAAAATGGGTTAAGTAACTATTTAAACAATTTAGGAACGCTGGCAGACCTAAAAAAAATAATTGCCGAAAATAAAATTGAAGAAGTAATTATTGCAGTGGAAACCAGCGAGCACGAGCGGCTGAATAGCTTGATAAATGCGCTGGCAGACCAACCTGTAAGCATCAGCATCACACCCGATATGTACGATATTTTAAGTGGCAGTGTAAAAATGAGCCACGTGATGGGTGCAGTGTTAATCGGTATTCATCCCGAATTGATGCCAGATTGGCAACGCCAAATAAAGCGCTTGTTAGATATTGTTGCATCACTTTTGGCTTTGGTGATAACATTGCCAATACTGCTATTTGCAGCACTTCGTACAAAACTTTCTTCATCGGGCAGCATTTTTTATTTGCAAGAAAGAGTGGGTAAAAACAATAAACCTTTTGCGATTTATAAATTTCGTAGCATGTATGTTGATGCCGAAAAAAATGGACCAGCTCTCTCCAGCCATGACGATACTAGAATTACATCTTGGGGAAAAGTGATGCGCAAATGGCGTATTGATGAGCTTCCGCAGTTCATCAACATTTTAAAAGGCGACATGAGTTTGGTAGGTCCGCGACCCGAGCGCAAATTTTACATTGATAAAATTGTTGAAAATGCGCCAGCCTACAAGCATTTGCAAAAAGTACAACCTGGCTTAACCAGTTGGGGAATGGTAAAATTTGGCTACGCAAGCAATATAGATGAAATGATAGAGCGTATGAAATTCGATTTGTTGTACATCGAAAATATGTCGCTGGCTTTAGATTTTAAAATTATGATTTATACTGTGTTGATTATTTTTCAAGGAAAAGGAAAATAGCAAAAAGCGCTGGGCAGTTATGTTGTATTCTTTTTTTATTCTTTAGTTCTTAATTCATGAAAATAGTAATTATCGGTTCGGGAAATATTGCTACACATATTGGCAAAGCCTTTCTGCATAATGGTTTTGAAGTGGTGCAAGTGATTAGCCGAAATAAAAATCATGCAAAAATTTTAGCCGAAAAATTAAATGGCGAAGCTGAAACAGATTTTAATAAAATTGCAAAAGCTGATATTTATTTGATTGCCGTAAATGATTCGCAGATTGAAAATGTGGTAAAAAAACTAAACAGATTTTTTGAAGTTAAAACTTTAACAACTGCTGCAAGACCTTTGGTGATATACACTGCGGCTTCAGTTTCGATAAATGTTTTGGAAAATGAAAAATGGAATAGCGGCGTTTTATATCCATTGCAATCGTTGAAAAAAGAGGTGGATGCTGATTTGAAAAATGTGCCTTTTATTATTTCGGGCAAATCGAAATTGATAAAAGAAATTGCTACATCAATTAGTATCAATGTCATCGAAATGAATGATGCACAACGTCTGGCTTTGCATGTTTCGGCAGTTTTTGTCAATAATTTTACTAATCATTTAGTTGCCATTGCACAAGAAATTTGCGAAGCAGAAAAAATAGATTTTAAACTTTTGCAACCTTTGTTAAAAGAAACTTTTGAGCGATTAGAAAAAATGCCAGCAGCTGAAAGTCAAACTGGTCCTGCCATTCGAGGCGATGAAAATACCATTCAAAATCATTTGCGGTTTTTCTCCAACCCAACTTTCAAAAAAGTTTATAAAGAACTCACATTTAGTATTCAACAAAATGCTCGATTTCACTCAAAATAATTTTCTTTTATTAAATGAGTTTTTTATTTTTATTAAATGAAAAAAAACATTTTTTTTATAATCACAATTTTCGCTTTTCACTTTGCTCAAGCTCAAGTAAATGATAAATTTTCGGATGGTAACTTCACCGCAAACCCAATATGGATGGGTGATACCAGCAAATTCATAGTCAATTCAAATTTTCAGTTACAATTGAATGCGCCTGCAATCACTGATACAGCAAGCATTTCAACAGTTTCAAACAGATTAGATTCAACAGAATGGCAATTTTGGGTGAAGTTAGATTTTGCGCCAAGCACTTCAAATCAGCTACGGACTTATCTTTCAAGCGATAGTATGAATTTGAAAAAAACTTCTAACGGTTATTTTATTCAAATGGGAACAAGCGGCTCCAACGATTCTATTGAATTTTTCAAACAAGTAGCAAATGTGAAAACGAAGATTGCAGGTGGCTTGAAAGGACATTGCGGAAAAAATACCAACACGTTGAGAATAAAAGTTCGCAGAGATTTAATTGGTAACTGGACAATTTGGAGTGACACTTTGGGGGGGAATGATTTTGGTTTGGAGTTCACTTGTTTTGATACATCCCTCCGAAACTCAAATTACATGGGCTTTTGGTGTAATTACACTTCTACTCGAAGCACTAAATTTTATTTTGATGATGTTTATGCAGGCAGCAATATTGTAGATGTTACACCGCCTACTGTGTCAAGCATTACACCAATTTCTTCTACTCAAATGGATGTGTTGTTTACTGAATCGGTGCAACTATCTTCTTCGCAAAATGTAGCCAACTACTTTGTAAATAATGGAATTGGAAATGCTGTGAGTGCTATACGTGATGCGGTAAATACTACTTTGGTGCATCTCACTTTTATCAACTCATTTCAAAATAAAAATTATCAAATCACGGTGAGTAATGTGGCAGATGTGAGTGGAAATGCGATGACCAATCAAACTTTAAATTTCACTTTTTACAAAGCAAAAGCGTATGATGTGGTGATTGATGAAATAATGGCAAACCCTAATCCACCAGTGGGTTTGCCGAATGCGGAATATATTGAATTAAGGAATGTTTCTTCAACAGCGATAGATTTATTTAATTGGGAATTTTTGGACACGACGTCATTTGTAACAATTAATCAGCACATAATTTTACAACCTGACAGTTTTATTTTATTGTGTGGCGTTGCTGATGCGCCTGCACTTCAGCACTATGGAAGATTAATAATCTGCTCAAGTATCCCTACTTTAAATAATGATGGTGATTATTTACAGTTAGAAGATGCTGACGGATTTATGATTCACTTTGTTCATTATGATTTGAATACCTATCAAAGTAATTTCAAAAAAAATGGTGGGTGGAGTTTGGAAATGATGGACACCAAAAATCCTTGTGGTGCAAATAATTGGAAAGCCAGCAATGATGCTAGCGGCGGCACTCCAGGCAGAAAAAATTCGGTGGATGAAATTAACCCTGATAATATTTCACCTGATTTGATTAGAGCATTTCCAATCACTGATTCCACTTTAGAAATATTTTTTAGTGAGCCGATGAATGTGAGTGTAATTGCCAACTTGCAAAATTTTGTGGTTGACAATTCTATTGGAAGTCCTACGAATGCTGTATTCGGTAGATTTTCAGAGCAAAGCATTGTTTTAACTTTTTCCAATTCTTTTCAACCAAAAACAATTTACACGATTACTGTAAATGGAATTTCAGATTGTAGTTCAAACTTAATTTCTGCAAACACAGCAAAATTTGGATTGCCCGAAACTGTTGACAGCATTGATGTTGTGCTGAATGAAGTATTGTTTTATCCAAAAACCTACGGCAATCGTTTTGTAGAAATTTATAACCGCAGCAATAAAATTATTGACCTTTCAAAATTACAAATTGCCAACACCGATGCGGCTGGAAACTTGAATACGGCTGTGTTTGCACAAAAAAATGGCTACTTATTTTTTCCAAATGATTATGTAGCTATCACCGATTCACGAGATAATATTTTGCAAAATTATTCAACACCAAATCCGAATGGTGTGTTGGAAATTGGCTCTGTGCCTACATTAGACGACCACAACGGAACTGTTGCTTTAATCAATCAATCAGGAAAAATTATTGATGAACTCACTTATTCTGATGCTTGGCATTATCCATTGTTGCATTCAAAACAAGGAGTTTCTTTAGAAAGAATTTCATCCGAAGCAAAAACGCAAGATGAAAATAATTGGCACAGTGCCGCATCGGTAGTGGGTTTTGCGACGCCTGCTTATCGAAATTCGGAAGCCATTTCATCTGTTTCAACCAATGCTGAAATTGATTTAGAGCCAAAAGTTTTTACGCCAGATGATGATGGCAAGAATGATATTTTAATGATTCGCTATCATTTAGATAATGCTGGATATAACGCTAACATCACTGTTTATAGTAGTTTGGGTGTTTTAGTAAAAACAATTGCCAACAATCAAACTTTAGAACAATCAGGATTTTTTCAATGGGATGGAACAGATGCAAACGGGAGTAAATTGAACAAAGGCATTTATATTGTGTATGCAGCATTGTTCAATGTTTCGGGTAAAAAAATAAACTTGAAAAAAGATTGTGTGTTGGGTGGAAAGGAATAAAATTTTGTTGGATTTTAATTGCGAAATATTCACAAATGCTTCACGAAAGCAACCCAAAATGTTTGATTAATGTTTTACAAACAACTATTTTCGCACCATGAGTAAAGCAAATGGAACATCACAAAACTTTGAATTGAAAGGGTTGCCAAAGCGCACCATGAAGCCCAGAAATAGTGGCTGGACGATGGTGATGGATAAAGGGTTAAGCACACCAGAGGTAGAAAACTTTTTAAACATTGCATCGCCTTATACGGATGTGGTGAAGTTGGGATTTGGTACTGCTTATGTAACCATGAATTTGATGGAAAAATTGGCGGTGTATCGCAAACACCATATTCCATACTACTTTGGCGGCACTATGTTCGAGGCATTTATTGCTCGAAATCAATTTGCCGATTACCAAAAAGTGTTGGAAAAATATGAAATGGAATATGTAGAGGTGAGCGATGGTTCGTTGGAAATTGCGCACAGCAAAAAATTAAAGTACATCGAAACCCTTGCCAAGCAAGGCTATAAGGTATTGAGCGAAGTAGGCAGCAAAGACGCTGAAAAAATTTTCCCACCTTATTTATGGATTGAATTGATGCAAACAGAATTAAATGCTGGTGCTTACAAAGTGATTGCCGAAGCCCGAGAAGCAGGCAACGTAGGCATTTACAGAGGTAGCGGCGAAGTGAGAGAAGGTTTGGTGCAAGAAATTTTAACTAAAATAAAAAAGGAGAAAATTATTTGGGAAGCACCTCAAAAAGCACAACAGACGTGGTTTATAAAGCTGATTGGTGCTAACGTAAATTTAGGAAATATTGCGCCCAGCGATGTAATACCTGTGGAAACTTTGCGCTTGGGCTTGCGTAGCGATACGTTTCATCATTTTTTGGATGGGGGGAAATAATACTTTTAACCTTTTTTAATAAATTGCCAATGATAAAAGCCGTATTAGCTGAAGCTGATACGGCTTTTTTAGTGTATGGGTTGGTTTATTAGGAGGTGGGAATGGTGTTTTGATGAATGGGCATGGCTTAATACTGGATTGACATGGCTTAATACTAAAGTCGGATGCGATAATGCTGGATGGTTATTAGATAATTCAAAAGTGGGATGCTTTAATACTGAGTGGGCAAGGGCTAATACTAAAAATGGAAGCCTTAACGCTAAATTGTTGAGCTTCCATTTTTTTGCATCATTGGTGTTTTATTTATTTACGTGGCTTGGTGAATTTGATTTTTGATGCTTGTTTAAATTCGGGGCTTTTGGGACCGTTGACGGATTTGATATATTTTTTTACTTCTTTGGCAATGTCGACTAATCCGGTGGTATCGGTGTATAATATTGTATTTCGGGTGTTTCGGGCTGTTACAACTGGTTGTAGGGCGGTGGATACGGCTTTATTTTGGGTTTTCATGCTGGCTACTAAGGTGTTGATGGCTGGTAGTTTTACATCGGTTTCGTTTGGTGTGTAGCTGGTGATGGTGGCTAAAAGCTGTGCCATTTTATTCATATTGTCGTACTTCATATCGTAGCTTTGTTGTGAGGTTGATATGGTTTTGGCGGTGGGCGATGGGGTTGTTTTTGTGATGGGTGTGGCTCGTTTGCCTTGTAATTTTAGAGCGATGGTTTCAATATTCTTATTTACAAAAAGAAGTTTAACAAACTTTAGCTCATAAAAAAATCCCGTATCGAAGTGATACGGGATTTTTTTTATGAGCACATGAGTTCTTTAACTCATTTTGTAAAGTTATCTGATTACTGTTACATTGCCCGAAATGGGGAATATGGCACCGTTTGCACATTCTACTTGCATTTGATACATATACACATCGATATTTACCTTGACACCATTATAAGTGCCATCCCAGCCTGCTTCGGGCTTGTTGATGGGTACATGCTCGGCATTAAATACTTGTGTGCCCCAGCGGTTGTAAACTCGTAAGAAATTCAACTCTTTAATACCAGTGCCTTGTACATAAAAATAAGCATTGCGGCTGTTGGCGCTTAAGGTAGGCTCGAAGGCATTGGGTACATAAATAGAATTGGATTTATCGCATAATACATAAATGGTAATTTGGCTTGAATCTTTACAACCATAGTTGTTGGTAAAAACTACGGTGTAGGTGGTGTTTACATCGGGCGATACGGTAACATTGTGGCAGGTATCGCAATTCATGTTTGTATTGGGATTCCAATTATAGTAGCCTAAAGTGTTTAACGGATTTAAAGTGGTGGTTAATAAAATTGGTCGTCCGGCTATAGGTGGAGTGGGTGGTGGCACTAATATTTGGTCGATTATAATAGATGGATTTGGGAATACATTTACATTAACTGTAGTGCTATCTGTATTGCAATCGCCTGTGATTATAGCTTGGTAAGTTGTACTGCTATCTGGTACAACAACAAAATCGTTGCTAGTTGAAATTTGAGTATGATTGCTTAGTTGCTCCCATACATAAGAAAATCCACCTTGAGAAAAGAGGTGTACGCTTCCACCTTTACAAACAGAGGTATCTCTGCCTGCATAAGGCACTAATAAACCTTTTACAAAAACAAATACGCTATCAGTATCTCTACAACCCCATTGATTTTTTACTGCTAAATTATAGGTAGTAGATGCAAAAGGTGTAACTGCTGGGTTTGAGGTAGAATCGGTAGGCGAAAAAATGCCGATGCCAAAAGGCTTATACCATAAATAATGCATGCCAGCAATTGGTGCACAACCAATAATGGTTGGTACTCCTGGGCAAACTGAATCGTTGGTTTTGCCAATACAAGCCTGCGGAATAGGATTGATTTTAAAGGTATCATTTATAGAAGAAGAACATCCAAAGGCGGTGGTAACGGTATATTTAGCCACATCAATTTTTGGGGTAAGATGACCAGTGTTGGAGTATGTATGCGCAACAACATTTGGTACTGATGATGAATTATAAGCTGTGTTGCTATCGCCAAAATCAAGATAATAATTGGCAATGGCAATTAATGAATTGCTTGAATCTTTGAAATTAACCAATAGAGGATTACAAGAAACTTTTTTAACCATGGTTAAAAAAGGATTAGGATATGCTGAAATACAAATGTTGTGATTGCTTGAATCTATACAACCATTGCTGTTAATAATTAGCAATTTACTTGAGTAGCAGGCTGTGCCCAGACCATTAGGTAAAGAATAAGTATGTGCTGGGCTAGGGAAATTGCCTGGTCCGATGGGTGATGAACCATCGCCAAAATTCCAAGTAAAGTTTACTCCTACATTTGGTGTTGAATTGCTACTAAAGGTTACAATGCCAGTATTACCACATAAAGAATCGGTACTTTCAGCAAACGATGACTGTGGAATGGGATAAACTATAAAGGTATCGCTTCGAGTTGAGATACAACCAAAGGCAGTTGTAATACTGTATTTGGCGATATAAACTGCATTGTTTGTATGGCTACTGTTGTTGTAAATTTTTGAAAAGTTAATAGGCTGGGTGCTTGAATTATAAGCAGTTGAGCCATCACCAAAATCAATATGATAATTAATAATTGGGTCGAGCGAAGTGCTGCTATCAGTAAAGTTGGTAATTAGTGGATAACAAGATGCTTTGCTCATAGAAGCCAACCCAATTTGTGGAATAGCGGAAATACAAACAAAATGAGTGATACTATCGATACAGCCTGAGGAATTTCTGATAATTAATTTTACAGCATAGCAGGTATCTTTTACGCTAAATGGAAGATTAAATAAATGATTGACTGCTGAAAAATTGCCTGGTCCAATTGGTGTAGAACCATCACCAAAGTTCCATTGCCAAGTGATGCCAGAGTTTGGAATAGAATTGCTGCTAAAAGCTACTGTGCCACTATTGCCACAAATAGAATCCATATTTAGTGTAAAACCAGCTGTTAAACTTGGTAACACAACAATAGGAATAATAGCACTGGTATCAATACACCCATGAATAGAACTGTCAATTAACAAAGATAAATAGGTGCCAGCAGTTGAGTAGCAGAACTGAATGTTTTTTGTTGTTCCAAAAATTGAAGGAGCTGGATATGTTAAGTACCATTTGTATCCACCAACGGAATCGGGATTGATGGAAGTGTTATTAAAAGTTATACATTGATTGATACAAATAGTATCAGGTAAAGGTGTAAACTGGGCTGTTGGATAGGGATATATATTGATGAATGATTTTTGGAGCGTATCCTTGCATCCAAAAACGCTTTTTACGATTTCTAAAATAGTATAGGAACCTGGGGTTGAAATACTAATAGTTGGACGCTTGTGAGCATAGGTTGCAAAAACAGTTCCATTGGCATTAAACACAATCCATTTATACGAAGCTGTATCAATTGGATAAAGGGAGGCAATGGTTGAATCTAACATGGTTACAGTGGCTGAACCACAAAAGTTTTTCTTGTAAGGAGTCCATGAAAAATTTACGACGGGACCATCAATATGCACAGTATCAAATAAAGGATAACTGCAGCCAACACCATCATCAATAAAGGCTTGTACTAATTCGTTGCCAGGGAAAAGATATTTATGGCAAAAATTATAAACGCCGCTTGAGTTGTGAGGGAGTATAGAAAAAGAGCCATCGGGAAATTTAATGACTGGATTTAAAGCAGCATTGGTTACTAATGTGCAACAAACGGTATCGCCAATACAGGCATATACATTACTACAAGTTAAATGACCTATTGGCCCAGCAACATGTAAATTTTTGCAAATGGAATCAGAGCAACCTGTGCTACTAATGGCATTCCAACAAATCCGATAATCAGCAGGAAAGCCTAATGGCAATAAAACTTGACTTGGAATACCGGTGCCGCCTGCGGTTCTTGAATATAAGAATGACTGATAAAAATTAATCGAAGGAGCACTCATGGTAACGATTAATGTGTTGTAGGCACCAGTTGTAGTATTAATAAGTGTATCAAAACTGCCAGGACAAGGAATAGTATCTCTACCAATAAAATTTGCTACTGGATTCTGCACATGAATTCTTACACAAGTATCAGCAGAGCAACCATAAGAATTGCTTAGATGTAAATTTAAATAAAAATATCCATTGGTATTAAAGGTATAATTCAAACTGGTGTTGGTAGATAAACAAGTACCACTTGGATTGCAAGCACCTTGAGATAATGACCAGCAGCGATTTGCTACAATAAATCCAGGATTGCAATCAACAAAATTCATTGTTGTTCCAAAGCAAACAGCCGTGTCTAATAGACCAGTAAAACAAGGAACAATTCCATATAAATTTGGTGTAGAAACTAAAATTTGTTGTGTGCAACCAATATCATCGGTTAAAATAACTTGAACATTAGAGCCGAGTGGAGCATTAGGACAATAATTATAGGTAGTCCAAGCACCATTAATAACTATGTCTGGTGCACCATTCCCAAAATGTATGGTAGTTGTAGCTGGAGTTCCACCGCAATATACTGAATTGTTATGAAATACTACACAAGGATTGCAGGTTGAAATTGCCGAAAGGGTAACATTAGGCGTAATATTGTGAAGTGAAATTAATTTTAGTGTAGAATCGCTGCAAGTGCCAGAGTTGTCTCTTAAAACTAATTTAACGGTGTATATACCGCAATTAGAATAAGTATGACAAGGAGCAACAACTTTAGATGTAGTTCCATCATCAAAGGACCAATTAATATTATCTGGATGAACTGGCAAAGAATTAACAGAAGTAAAGCAAAAATTAAAGGGCATACACTCAGCGGTATTGGTACCAGTAGGTATCAAATCAATTTGTGCATGGTAAGAAGCTACCGTTATATTTTTAGTTGTTGTATCGGAAGGGCAACCATTGGAAGCATTTCGAGTAATCATTGTTATGGTATAACTACCAGCACTACAAAAACAATGATTAAACTGAGGGGGAGGGGCATTGGGAGCTACTGCAAAATTATAAATAGATGCAGCACCACAACTTCCATTGTTTATTATGAAGGTAATGTGTGTAGAGTCTGTT
>CAIQHW010000303.1 GCA_903871715.1 uncultured bacterium | reverse complement strand
GCCCATGCGGCTTTTGCATAGCTTGAGCGATTTTTTGTGGCTCATCCTTTATAGAATAATTGGCTATAGAAAAAAAGTGGTAAGGCAAAATTTGCAAAATGCTTTTCCCGAAAAAAGCAAAAAAGAATTATTGAAAATTGAAAAAGAATACTACCACAATTTGTGCGATTGGATTGTGGAAACGATAAAACTGTTCACAATTTCAGCAGATGAATTAAAAACAAGAATGAAATTTACGGATGAAGAAATTTGGAAAAAATTATTTTCTCAAAACCGTCAAATCATCATGGCTGCTGGGCATTATAACAATTTTGAATGGGGCGCTCAACGATTAGGTTTGCAAAATGACTTTAAAATTGTTGGTTTGTTTACCCCTTTAAGCAATAAATATTTCAACGAATTTATTTTAAAAAACCGTAGTCGATTTGGTTTGCAAATGATTGCTGCAAAAGACACGGCGGCTTTTTTTAATCAATCTTTTGATAAATTATTTGCCGTAGGTTTTGTTGCCGATCAAAGTCCGGGCAAGAAGAGCAAAGTGTATTGGACAACTTTTTTAAATCAAGAAACTGCCGTATTTACAGGTATTGAGCGCTATGCGTTGCAAATAAATGCACAAGTAGTTTTTGTATATCCACAAAAAATTAAGAGAGGATTTTATGAGTTGAAATGTGAAATGATTTGTGATGAACCTTCATTGGTGCATCCATTTGCTATCACCGAATCGCAAACAAGATTTTTGGAAAAATTGATTAACGAACATCCCGAAAGATGGATGTGGAGTCACAAACGATGGAAATTGAAAAGAGAAAGTGTGTAAAAATAAAATTGAAAAATGCTGTTGAAATTGCACAATATGAAAAAATGGAAAAAAATTTTGCTGGTATGGCTCATCATTTTGAGCTGCATTGGTGGCGGTTTATTTTTCAGATTTTATCAAAATTATTTTCGGTCGAACATTAATAAAAGCGTTGTTAATCCTGAATACATCTATATTCCAACAGGTTCAACTTACAACAACGTGTTGAGCATTTTAGATAAAAACAGGTTGCTGATTAATCGAAATACTTTTTTGTGGCTAGCAAAAGAATTAGATTATCCCGACCATGTTAAACCAGGCAAATACAAAATTGAGCCCGACATGAGCAATTATAAATTGATAAAAATGTTGCGCAGTGGAGCTCAAACGCCTGTAAAATTGGTAGTTGGAAAATATAGGTTGAATATTCAGTTCAGAAATTTTTTAGCCAAAAATTTAGAGCCCGATTCGTTTCAATTTCAAACAGCTTTTGATAGTATGTTATTTACAAAGCAGATTGATACAACCCAGCATTATAAAGACATGACAGGTTACATCATTCAAAACACTTACGAGTTTTATTGGAATGTTTCAGCATCAAAATTTTGGAATGTTTTATTGGATGAGTACAAAAAATTTTGGAACAGCCATCGAAAAAATTTAGCCAAAAAAATTGGGATGACGCCTTATGAAGTGATTACTTTAGCTTCGATTGTTGATGAAGAAACTGCGGTAGATGATGAAAAGCCCACCATTGCTGGTGTTTACCTAAATCGGTTTCACAAAAATATTCCGTTGCAAGCCGACCCAACTGTAAAATTTGCGCTACATGATTTTGCGATTCGACGAATTTTATTCAAACATTTAAAAGTTGAATCGCCCTACAATACTTATCAGCAATCAGGTTTGCCGCCTGGACCAATTTGTATTCCAACAGTAAAATCAATTGATGCAGTGTTGAATGCACAAGAACATAAATTTATGTTTTTCTGTGCAAAAGAAGATTTTAGTGGTTGTCATAATTTTGCTGAAACATTTGAAGAGCATCAAAAGAATGCGAAAAAATATCAAAAAGCGTTTGTAGATAGATTTATTTTGCACAAAATTGATTCCGCAAAAATCAAAAATTTCGATTCTATAAAAACAAAAAAGCTCAGTTAAGTTTTACATGTATTTACTTTCAGATAAAACTATTCATCGCATCAAATCCTTTACCATACCTGGTTTTGATGGTGTGCCATTGATTACAGTGATGAAGTTTTTTTATCGCGAATTAAAACGCGAAGGTGTAGTTACTCGAGCCAGCAGTATTTCGTTCTTTTTTATTTTATCTATTTTTCCGGGCTTGATTTTTTTGTTTACACTCATTCCTTACATCCCAGTAAAAAATTTTCAAACCAATTTATTGCTCACCATCAAAGACATTATTAACAATGATGGGGCTTATCAAATCATTCGCATCACTATCAATGATATTGTTGCCATTCCTCATTCGGGGCTGCTTTCAATAGGTTTTGTGTTATCAATTTATTCAGCAATGAGCGGAGTAAAAGCCATGATTAGCTCGTTTAATAAAAGCGATAACAACACTTTTTTGAAGCGAAATTTTTTTCTTACCAATTGGGTAGCGTTGAAGTTAACAATACTACTTTCATTGATGTTTATCGCTTCGCTGATTTTAATTATCACTCAAAAAGCCTTATTTGGATGGATTTTCAGCGTACTGCACATTCATAGTGCTTCTACAAAAAACATCATTGCTGTTATTCATTATCTTATCATTTTGTCGTTGTTATTTTTCACTTTATCTACTTTATATTTTTATGGACCTTCTGTAAAAAAACGGTTCAAATTTATTTCGGCAGGAGGGACTTTGGCAACCATTTTATTCATTTTAACTTCTTGGGGATTTTCTTTTTTCGTAAATCACTTTGGCACCTACAACAAGCTCTATGGCTCTATTGGAAGTATAATTGTGATAATGCTTTGGATTTATTTTAACGCCATTGTCATTTTAATTGGCTTTGAACTGAATGCCAGTATTGCGCTAAGTAAAATTAGAATGAAACATCGTTTACCAGAAACACATGTACATGAATGGGAATGATTATTTTTGAAAATTAATTTTAAATAAAAAAATGGACAACAACGAAAAGGTCTTAGTATTAGCGCCGCATACTGATGATGGTGAATTTGGCTGTGGTGGCTCTATTGCAAAGTTTGTTGAACAAGGTATTGAAGTAAATTTAGTAGCATTTTCAACTTGTAAAGAATCGGTTCCAGCT
>CAIQHW010000302.1 GCA_903871715.1 uncultured bacterium | reverse complement strand
TTTCATTGTTGATGATTTGAAACTGCGCATCATTTGCATAGCCATCAATAATTTCAACAGCTTTCTTTTTCGCCATTTCAATAAGCGGTACGCCATTTTTAGTATCACCCATGCTGAATGAATTATCAATATAAATGCTGGCTTTATTTTTTGAATTGGTTTTATTGCTGAAATTATTTTTAAGAAAAGGTTGCGCAAAAGCAAGCACAGCAAGTATTACAGCCAAACATCGGCAAGCCATGATGAGTAAATGGCGCAAGCGATTTCGGTTAGTAGTTTGTTCTTTTATCTCTTTTAAAAATTGAATGCTCGGAAAAAAAACTGTTTTGTAGCGGCGAAAATTAAACAGGTGAACAATAAACGGAATCGCCAAAGCAATGGATGCCAACAAAAAAGAAGGAAATAGAAAATTCATAAGCGGTTGAAATTACAAAGCATTGTGTGGATGGCAAAATATTGCAAAAGATGAATCAAGCAACTTTCTTTTGAACCAGCGTCATTCCATTTTCAGTCAACTCAAACACTTTATTATAAAGATGCAAATAGTCAACTCGATGTGTAATATTAATCACTGTTTTATCTTTAAACAACCGTTTAAAATTATCCATCAAAGTGGCTTCCGTGGCTGTATCTACCGCTGATAAACAATCATCCAACAATAATATTTTGGGCTCTTTGATTAATGCACGTGCTATAGAAATGCGTTGTTTTTGTCCGCCACTTAAAGTAACACCCCGTTCGCCAATCATAGTTTGGTAGCCATTTGCAAGGCTTTTTATTTCTTTATCAATAGCCGCTATCGAAGCAAAATGTTGTACATTTTGCAAAGTGGTTTTTTGCGCCAAACCAAATTCTATATTGGCTTCCACCGTATCGCTGAATAAAAAAACATCTTGCGGTACATAACCAATTTGCTTGCGCAAATTATTTATGTCCCAATTTTTTATTGCCAAATCATCAATCAAAATTTCACCTTCATCGGCATCCAACATTCGTGTAATTAATTGCGCAATGGTAGTTTTACCAATTCCATTTTTGCCAATAATCGCAATTCGCTCACCAGCATTAATCGTAAAACTTAATTGTTGTAAGGCTTTTACGCCTGTGTTGGGATAAATAACAGACACATTTTTAAATTCAATCTTGCCTTTTATTTCGGCTTTATGTGCGTTTATTTTATTTTGGATGGTGGGTTTTGTTTCTAAAAACTCGTTGATTCTTTTTTGCGAAACCACAGCCCGTTGAATGTTGCTGGCAACCCATCCCAGCGATGTTACAGGCCAAACCAACATCGTTACATACAACATAAATTCGGCAATATTGCCAACACTAATTTGATGTTCGCCCACCAAAATTCCACCTTTCCAAATCACTAAAATGGTACTTAAACCAATCAACAAACTCACAAAAGGAAAATAAACAGCTTCTACTTTTGCCAACGACAACGACAATTTTTTGTACTCTTCTGCTTCTTTTTCAAAATGTTGTTGCACTGCTTTTTCTTGCACAAACGCTTGTATAACACGGATTCCGCTAAATGTTTCTTGGCTGATGGAGGTTAAAGATGAAAGTTGTGTTTGAATTTTTGTGCTGCGCCGATTGATGATTTGATTCACAAAATAAACCGAAATAGAAAGCACTGGCAGCGGCATTAAAGTGAAGATGGCTAATTGTTCGTTTACATGAAACATCATGTATACCACCAAACTTATCATCACCAAAAGATTGATTAAATACATCAGCGCAGGACCAGCGAAATTGCGCACTCGGCTTACATCTTCAGTGATTCGAGCCATCAAATCGCCTGTGCGATTTTGTTTGTAAAAATTAGAATCGAGCGATTGATAATGTTGAAAAATATCATTGCGTTGGTCGAATTCAATTCGGCGTGACATCACAATAATTGTTTGCCGCATCAAAAACATAAACACACCGCGAATAATCGCCAAACCCAATACAGTCAAAGCATACGTGATAATAACGGAAGTAATATTTTGATGAGAATCAGAAATATTTTGGTGCGATGAACTTAAAATTTGTTGCACCGAATTAGTCGCCTTGCGAATACTCATCGGAATAAAAACCTGAAAAATATTTTGCAACACTACACAAAATATGCCTGCAATGAGCAACCATTTATATCGTGAAAAGTAAGACAGTAGCGGCTTTAGATGTT